>NZ_JAAXOY010000568.1 GCF_012396155.1 Cellulomonas septica
GTCGCCCGCCTCACCGCGGCTCGTCGCTGAGTCGGTGCGCCGGGACCGAGGCTGACCTCGCGGGCGGGGGGGCGCGTGCCTCGCCGTGCCCGGGCCGGTGCCGCGAGGCGCTACCCCGGCGTCTGCGACCGTCCGTCCAGGAGGTCGAGGGCAGCAACGCTCACCGCGGCGGGGTCGCGCCAGAGGACGAAGTGGTCGCAGTCGAGCAGCCGGACGTCGGCCACCCGGTCCGCCGCGAGGCGCTGCTCGGCCTCGGGCGTCAGGACGTCCTGCCGCCCGAGGAGCACGGTCGTCGGCGTGCCGACCCAGGCGGCGTCGACGACCTGCCGTTCGGTCTCGACGCGCAGGCTCGCCGGCCGGCGCGGGTGGTGGGCCAGGTGCTCTCGGACGTCGGGCGGGAAGGTCGCCCCCGCCTCCTCCTCGCGCCACCACCGGTCGTCGAGCACGAACGTCCCGTCCTCCCCGACGGTGACGTGCGGGTTGTCGCGGAACCAGAGGGTGTCCCGGGCGGCGGCGTCCGGGACGCGCGGCACGGCGGCGACGTAGACCAGACCGACCACCCCGGTAGCGCCCACCGCGGCGAGGCCCACCACGTCGCCGCCGTAGGACCAGCCCACGAGCACGGTGGGCGGCCGGCACGCCTGGACCGTCCGGCGCACCTCGGCCGCGTCGGCCGCCAGGCCCGCGTCCGACCGGTGCGAGGGCAGGTCGGGCGCGACGACGTCGACCCCCGCCTCGTCGAGCAGCGCACGCACCCAGCGCCAGTCGTCAGGGTTGCCCCACGTGCCGTGCACCAGGACGACGCTGCCGCGCGCCCGCGTCGGGTCCACGTCCGCCCGTTCAGTGCCGGTGCCCCCGCGGCACCGTGAGGACGTAGGTGACGTCGACCGAGAAGCTGCCGACCGGGGGAGCGGCGTCGACCGCCCCCTGGATGCGCACGGTGTGCGTCCCCGGCCGGAGCGGTCGCAGCGTCACGTAGTACCCGGCGTCGACCGTCGGGAAGACGACCGTCCCGGCGGGCGCGCCGAAGACGTTGCCGTCCGGCAGCGTCACCGAGAAGACCACCGAGTCCTCGTACCGGATCCGCGACGCCGGCAGCACGGTGCCGTCGACCGTCACGCGCAGGTCGTGCGCACCCGCGCGCAGTCCGGCGACCTGCTGCCGCACGAACGCCACCGTGCTCTGCTCGGGCGGGTCGCCCGGTGTCGCGCCGTAGAACGCGTTGACCACGGGGAAGACGAGCGTCGTGCCCGTGGGGACCGTGCACGTCCGGGTGATCGGGCCACCGGTGTACCCCGCGAGGAACCACGTGCGGCCGCGCTGCCCGACGTCGCAGAACTCGCCGGTGGTGTCGAACAGGGGGTTGGTCGCGGCCGGCTGGGTGAGACCCCACTGCCAGAACCGGGCCCCGGTCGTCCCGTACCACGCGCGGTGGCCGTGGTGGCCGCCGTCGGTCGCGGTGGCCGTCGCCGCGCCGGCGGGGACCACGAGCGCGAGCAGGACGAGCGCGAGGACCACGCGCAGCCGCCGGCGCGGACCGGGACCGTGCAGTCGTGTCGTGCGCATGCGGAGCACCTCCGAGGGTCGCGTCGTCGGGACCGTCGCCTGATGCCAGGTTTCTCGCGGCCCGAGAGGTCGTCAAGGGGGCCGAGAGGACGTGCAGGGGACGCGCTGATGAGCGGTCCGAGGAGGCGGACGCCGCGGGCGTGCCCTCACCGCATCGCGCGACGCGCCCTGATTGTCACGGTCCGGCGCGCGCTCGTACTGTCGGCTCCATGGACGGCGGAGCGCCGGCACGGCCTCCAGCACCCGGGCGGCGACTGCGCGCGGGCGCGTCGCTCCTGGGCGTGGCGACGCTGCTCGTGGCCTGCGCGACGCCCCTCGGGCCCGTGACGTCGCGTCCCACCGGTGCGGCTCGCGTCGACGGGACACCGTTCGCCGGCCTCTCCGCGTGCGGCAGCCAGCCGTTCGTCGCCGTCGTCCGCGGCTTCACGGCCGCGGGCGAGGTGGTCGAGGGGCCCGGGTCGTCGCCGTCGTCCGACATCCTGGGGGTCGGACCGGACGGCTCGGTGACGCCCGTGACGAACGACCTCGGCTCCTACGCGTTCGGCCTCACCGACGACGCCGCGACCGTCTACGCATCGCCGACGCCCGACGTCGCACCGGCCGCGCGTGCCACCCCCGCCGACGACGTGCTGGCGATCGACGTCGCCACGGGACGGCGGACGCCCGTGCTGCAGGCGACGGAGGTGGGCGAGGTCGCACCCGCCCCGGACGGGTCCACGCTCGCCCTCACGCTGCCCCCGGACGACGTGCCGCCGGACGCCGGGACGTCGAGCCCTGCCCTCGTGGACCTGCCCGCGG
>NZ_JAAXOY010000569.1 GCF_012396155.1 Cellulomonas septica
GACAGCACGCGGTCCACCGCGGCGTCGTCGTGCGCGGCCGACACGAACCACGCCTCGAACGGCGACGGCGGCGCGTAGACGCCGGCCTCGAGCAGCGCGCGGTGGAACGGCGCGTACCGCCACGACTCCGTGGCCTGCACGGCCGCGTAGTCGCGCACGCCGTGCGTCGCGGCCTCCGGACCGAACATGGTGCTGAACAGGCTGCCCGCCCACTGCACGCTGTGCGGGACGGACTCGTCCGCCAGGACGCGCGAGAGCTCGGTGCGCAGCGTCGCCGCCGTCTGGTCGATCCGCGCGTACACCGACGCGTCCGCGAGGCGCAGCGTCGTCAGGCCCGCCGCGGTCGCGACCGGGTTCCCCGACAGCGTGCCCGCCTGGTAGACCGGGCCGACCGGCGCGAGGTGGCCCATGACGTCACGGCGCCCGCCGACGGCCGCGACGGGCAGCCCGCCGCCGATGACCTTGCCGAACGTGAACAGGTCCGCGGCCCAGCCCTCGCGCAGGCCCTCGAGGCCCCACCAGCCGGAGAACCCGACCCGGAAGCCCGTGAGCACCTCGTCCTGGATGAGCAGCGCACCGTGCTCGGCCGTGAGGCGGCGCAGCTCGGCGTTGAAGCCCGGCCCGGGCGGGACGACACCCATGTTCGCGGGCGCGGCCTCGGTGATGACCGCCGCGATCCGGTCGCCGTGCGTCGCGAAGGCCTCCGCGACCGCGTCGACGTCGTTGTAGGGGAGGACGATCGTCTCGGCCGCGACGGCCGTCGAGACACCGGCCGAGTCGGGCAGCGCGAGCGTCGCGACGCCCGAGCCCGCGGACGCCAGCAGTGCGTCGACGTGCCCGTGGTAGCAGCCGGCGAACTTCACGACGAGGTCGCGACCGGTGTGGGCGCGCGCGAGGCGCAGCGCCGTCATCGTCGCCTCGGTGCCGGTCGACACCAGGCGCACCATCTCGGCCGCGGGGACGCGCGAGCGGATCTCGTCGACCAGGTCGACCTCGGTGACCGTCGGGGCGCCGAACCCGAGACCGCGCGCCGCGGCGGCCTGCACGGCCTCGACGACCTCCGGGTGCGCGTGACCCAGCAGCGCCGGACCCCACGAGCCGACCAGGTCGACGTACTCGTGCCCGTCGACGTCCGTGACGTAGGGGCCGCTGCCCGACGCGACGAACGGCGGGGTGCCGCCGACGGCGCCGAACGCGCGCACGGGGGAGTTCACACCGCCGGGGATCACGGCCTGGGCGTGCGCGAACGTCTCCGCGCTCGTGCGGCCGGCGACCGCCGCCTCGCTGCTGCCGTACCGGCTCATGACTTCTCCTCCGCCAGCCACGCGGCCAGCTCCGTCGCGAAGTAGGTGAGCACGTGATCGGCACCCGCACGACGGATGCTGAGCACGGACTCCAGGATCGCCCGTTCGCGCTCGATCCAGCCGTGCGCGGCGGCGGCCTCGATCATGGCGTATTCGCCCGACACCTGGTAGGCGCTGACCGGAACGGTGGACACGGCCGCCACGTCGGCGAGCACGTCCAGGTAGGACATCGCGGGCTTCACCATGACCACGTCGGCGCCCTCGGCGATGTCGATCGCGACCTCGCGCGCCGCCTCCCGGCGGTTCGCGGGGTCCATCTGGTAGGTCCGGCGGTCGCCCTCGAGCTGCGACTCGACGGCGTCCCGGAACGGGCCGTAGAAGGCCGACGCGTACTTCGCCGCGTAGGCGAGCACCGCGACCTGGTCGTGGCCGGCGTCGTCGAGCGCGTCGCGCACCACGCCGACCTGGCCGTCCATCATCCCGCTGAGCCCCACGAGGTGCGCGCCAGCGGCAGCCTGCGCGAGCGCCATCTCCGCGTAGCGGACCAGCGTCGCGTCGTTGTCGACCGCGCCCGCGGGGGTCAGGACGCCGCAGTGCCCGTGGTCGGTGAACTCGTCGAGGCACAGGTCGGCCTGCACGACGAGCGCGTCGCCCGCCTCGGCGACCGCGTCCGCGATGGCGAGGTTGAGGATGCCGTCGGGGGCGGTGGCCTGCGAGCCGACCGCGTCCCGGACCTCGGGGATCGCGAACAGCATGACCCCGCCGAGCCCGGCCGCGGCGGCGTCCGACACCGCGCCCTTGAGCGAGTCGCGCGTGTGCTGCAGGACGCCGGGCATCGACGCGATCGGGCGCGCCTCGGTGAGCCCTTCGCGCACGAAGAGGGGGAGCACGAGCTCCGCGGGGTGCAGGCGGGTCTCCGCCGTGAGGCGGCGCATCGCCGTCGTGGAGCGCAGGCGGCGCGGGCGGACCCGGCCGGGACGGGGGAGGGAGGTGGTCACGCGTGCTCCTCGGAGC
>NZ_JAAXOY010000057.1 GCF_012396155.1 Cellulomonas septica
CGACGGGCCCGGAGGACGTCGCGCCCGGCGCGCTGTCGACGATCGCGCAGGCGATCGCGGACGGCAACGCGGGTGTCGCCCGCGTGCCCGGCAAGCACGGCGGCGTGCGCCGCGACTACAGCGTCGTGACGGTGCTCGTCCCGGACGCCCCCGGCGAGCTCGCCCGGCTGCTGACGGACGTCGGCGAGGCGGGCGTCAACCTGGAGGACCTGCACCTGGAGCACGCCGCGGGGCGTCCCGTCGGCATGGCGGCGATCTCGGTGCTGCCGAGCGCGGTCCCGCACCTCGAGGCGGAGCTCACGCTCCGCGGATGGAGACTGGTGAGTTGAGCACGATCCCGGCGCCCTTCGTGGTCGCGATCGACGGCCCGTCCGGGTCGGGGAAGTCGAGCGTGTCGCGCGCGGTCGCGCGCGCCCTCGGGCTGGCCTACGTCGACACGGGCGCGACGTACCGGGCCGCGACGTGGTGGTGCCTCGCCCAGGGCGTCCCGCTGACCGACACCGACGCGGTCGCGGCGGCGGTGCGGACCCTGCCGCTCGACCTCGGCGTCGACCCGGACGCGCCGACCGTCGTCGTCGACGGGACCGACGTCTCGGCGGACATCCGCGAGACCGCGATCTCGGCCGCGGTGAGCGCGGTCGCGACGAACCTGGAGGCCCGCGCCGAGCTCGGCCGCCGCCACCGCGCGCTCATCGACGCCGAGCGCGAGCCGCGCTCGTTCTCGGGCGGCCGCGGCGTCGTCGCGGAGGGGCGCGACATCACGACCGTGATCGCCCCCGACGCCGACGTCCGTGTGCTGCTGACGGCGAGCGAGGAGGCGCGGCTCGCACGGCGCGCGCTCGACGTGCACGGGACGGCGGACGCGCAGGCGGTCGAGGCGACGCGCGACCAGGTGCTGCGGCGCGACGCGGACGACTCGACGGTCGTGCAGTTCCACACCGCGGCCGACGGCGTCGTGACGGTCGACTCGTCGCACCTCGACTTCGAGCAGACGGTCGAGGCGGTGCTCGCGGTCGTGACGGCCGCGTCCCGGGCGTGACCGAGCAGCGCCTGCCGTCGCCGGTCGGCCCGGCGTGGTCGCGCTGGGTCGGCCGCTTCCTCGCGCGCGGGGTGTGGGCGGCGGACGTCGTCGGTGCCCACCGGGTGCCGCGGACAGGGCCCGTGCTGCTCGCGGCCAACCACACGGGCGTCGTCGACGGGCCGATCCTCATCGGCGTCGCGCCGCGGCCCACGCACATCCTCGTCAAGGAGGAGATGTTCCACGGGCCGGTCGGGCTGCTGCTGACCGCCGCGGGGCAGATCCCGGTGGACCGGCAGGGTGGCCGGGCGGCGCTCACGACCGCGCTCGGCGTGCTGCGCCGCGGCGGCGTGGTCGGCATCTTCCCCGAGGGCAACCGCGGCCGCGGCGACGCGACGAGCGCTCGGGCCGGGATCGCATGGCTCGCGCTCAACGGGCAGGCTCCCGTCGTGCCCGTGGCGATCCTGGGGACCCGGCGCACGGGGGAGTCCGTCGGGCACGTGCCGGGCTTCCGCCGCCGGCTCGTCGTCGAGTTCGGCGATCCCGTCGTGGTCGAGCGTGCCCCGGGCGTCTCCGGACGGGCCGCGCTCGTCGACGCCAACGAGGCGGTGCGGGTCGCGCTCTCGGACCTCGTGACCCGCGCGAGCGCCCGGTCGGGCCTCGTCCTGCCGACGGACGGCCCGGACGGCCGGGACGGCCCGGACGCCGAGCCGCTCTGACGACGGCCTCGGTGCGCGTCCGGCCGGGGCCCGCGCGATCCGGGTCACGGCTGCCCGCCCGACAGGGGAGAATGGTCGGCATGACGGACACCGACCCCGCCCTGGAGCTCCCCGACGAGGCCGGCGACGCCCTGGAGCTTCCCGACGAGGCGGGCGACGCCGATCGTGAGCGCGCGCTGCGTGCGGGGCTCGCGGAGTACGCGCTGGAGGACGACGACCTCGCGCTGATCGACGGGCTCGACGAGGACGAGGCGGGCGGTGCGGCGGCGACCGCGCTGCCGGTGCTCGCGGTCGTCGGGCGGCCGAACGTCGGCAAGTCGACGCTGGTCAACCGGATCATCGGCCGTCGTGAGGCGGTCGTCGAGGACCAGCCGGGCGTGACGCGCGACCGCGTGAGCTACCCCGCGGAGTGGGCAGGGCGGCGGTTCACGGTCGTCGACACCGGCGGCTGGGAGGTCGACGTCGCGGGCATCGAGGCGCGCGTGGCGCAGCAGGCCGAGGTCGCGATCGCGCTGGCCGACGCGGTGCTGTTCGTGGTGGACGCGACGGTCGGGGCCACGGACACCGACGAGCAGGTCGTGCGGCTGCTGCGGCGGGCGGGCAAGCCGGTCGTGCTGTGCGCGAACAAGGTCGACGGCCCGGCGGTCGAGGCGGACGCCGCGGCGCTGTGGGCGCTCGGCCTCGGGGAGCCGTACCCGGTCTCCGCGCTGCACGGCCGCGGCACGGGCGACCTGCTGGAGGCCGCCGTCGACGCGCTGCCCGAGGTGTCGGCGCACGCGAAGCCGCTGCCGGACGGGCCCCGTCGGGTCGCGCTGGTCGGGCGGCCCAACGTCGGCAAGTCGTCGCTGCTCAACAAGGTGCTCGGCACGGAGCGCGTGGTCGTCGACGCGACCGCGGGCACGACGCGCGACCCGGTCGACGAGCTGGTCCTGCTCAAGGGCGAGCCGTGGGTGTTCGTGGACACCGCGGGCATCCGTCGGCGGGTGCACCAGACGTCGGGCCCGGACTTCTACGCGTCGCTGCGCACGCAGGCGGCGATCGAGAAGGCCGAGGTCGCGGTCGTGCTGGTCGACGCGTCGTCGACGATGACCGAGCAGGACACGCGGGTGATCTCGCAGGTCGTCGACGCGGGCCGTGCGCTGGTCATCGCGTACAACAAGTGGGACCTCATGGACGAGGACCGCCGGCCGTTCCTGGAGCGGGAGATCGAGAAGGACCTCGTGCAGGTGCAGTGGGCGCCGCGCGTCAACATCTCGGCGCGCACCGGGTGGCACACGGACCGGCTGGTGCCCGCGCTCAAGCGGTCGCTCGAGTCGTGGGACACGCGCATCTCGACGGGTCGGCTCAACGCGTTCCTCGGCGAGCTCGTCGCGGCGCACCCGCACCCGCTGCGCGGGGGGAAGCAGCCGCGCATCCTGTTCGCGACGCAGGCGTCGACGCGTCCGCCGCGGTTCGTCATCTTCACGACGGGGTTCCTGGACCCGGGCTACCGCCGGTACATCGAGCGCCGCCTGCGCGAGACGTTCGGGTTCGAGGGGACGCCGATCTCGATCTCGGTGCGCGTCCGGGAGAAGCGGCGCCGCTGAGCCCTCGGATCACGCCAGAGGCCGGTCCCGGTACGTCGGGGACCGGCCTCTCGCGCGTCGCGGCGCAGGGGCGTCAGGGCGTCGTGGGCGTGAGCGCCTCGTACTCCTCGACGGTGCCGTCGGCGAGCACGGTCTCGATGATGCGGCGGCCCAGCGGGTCGAGGTCCGGCGTGAGGAGCTGCGCGAGCTCGGACCGGAAGAACGACGTGAGCACCGCGGCGCCCTGGTCGTAGGCCTCCTCGCCGACCTGCGACTGCAGCTCGGGCGCGAGGTAGGACGGGCGGATCGTCTGGCCGTCGATCCGCAGCTCGCGGGGCGTCCAGCCGAACAGCGGGCAGCGCGCGGGCTGGAGGGACTCGCGGCGGATCCGTGACGTGCCGCGCCGGGCCAGGTACTCGCGCGTGAGCCACTCGGCGGCGAACCCGACGCGGTAGGAGCCGATGTGCTGGTTGGGCGTGAGGACGTACCGCGTGCGGGGCGCGGCGACGATCTGCCGCAGCAGCAGGTTGGCGGCGCCGACCTTGGTGCCGGTCGAGAACGGCCAGTACGACCCGACGCCCTCGGCGACGAGCCCGCCGTGCGCGAGCTTCTCGGCGTCGGCGGCCGACTCGCCGATCGACGGGTTCTTGTCGCCGCGGGGCGCGACCAGCCGCCACACCCACGCGAGCGACGGCGGCACGAGGTGCATGAGGCCCATGACGCCGTACGTCGGGGCGTCGCGCGTGCACGCGGGCATGCGGACGCCGAACGTGCGGACGTCGACCGGCTCGGCCTCGTCGACGACGTGCCGGAACTGCGAGCGCGCGACGACGACGCGCGGGTTCGGGCACCGCTTCCCGTTCGAGTCCAGGGTGTGCTCCCACGGCAGGAGCGTCGCGTCGGGCAGGCCGCGCATGTTGTAGAAGACGAGCGGCCGGTCGGGGTGGATGACGGCGCGCTCGAGCGTGGCGTCCTGGCCGTACTCGGTGAGGTTGTCGACGCGGACGAACCAGCCGGCCTCGGCGTCGGCGACGACGAGGCGACCGTCGGTGCCCTGGATCGCGGGGTGGCACAGGGTCATGTCGTCGGTGACGGGTGCGAGGGCGGAGGACTCGGCGAGGGTGATGGTGTCGGTCGTCCCGGTGACGACGTTGGTGCCGAGCAGGATGCGGCCGTCGTCGAGGCGGCGGAACTCCTGGCACATCTCGGACTTGCCGCCGCCCGACGCGCCCTCGTGCATGACGACGGTCTCGTTCTCGTACGGCGTCGTCACGCGCACCGAGGACGCGTGCGCGGTGAGCCAGCCCTCCTGCTCGCCGATGTCGAGCAGCACGGAGAAGATGCCCTTCTTCGCGGACGGCCCGGGGTAGAGGTTGTAGGCGAACACCTCGTGCAGCGTGGTGGACCGGTCGTGCACGACGACCTGCCGGCCGTCGAAGTGCGTGTGCCGGAAGGGGGGAGCGACGTACAGGATCGAGCGGGGCGTGAAGGGGCCGAGCTCGTCGAACGTGACCCAGCCCTGCAGGTCGGCGAGCGTGAGCGCGAAGAACGCCGCGTTGGCCGGGACGATCGCGAGCGACGGGTAGCCGTGCACCGGGCCGCCGGCCCGGAAGGGGAGCACGACGAGGCGCTGCCCGGCGAGCCAGTCGAGGGTCTCGGCCTTCACGGGTGCGAAGTCGGCGCCGTAGACGTCGCAGTAGCGCGGCTTGTCGGTGGGCAGGTCGTCGGCGATCCGCATGCAGTCGGGGTCGCGGCGGCGCAGGTAGTCCTCGGGGTAGTTGACCGCGAGCCCGTTGGCGCAGCGGACGACGTCCGCCTCCTTCACGGGTGCGCCGTGGACGTCGTAGACGACGTCGAACCGCGGGCCGCCGTCGGGTCCGAGGGCGAGCGCGTAGAGCTCGTCGCGCGTCGCGGGGACGACGACCTCGGCCGCGTCGAGGACGTCGCGCACGGCGGCCGGGAGGCCGAGCGTCCGCAGGGCGTCCGGGGTCGTGACGTCGACTGTCATGGGAGCTCCCGTCCGTGCGCGTACGCGGGACGCATTGCCCGCTCTTGACGCCGAGACTAGGAACGGTGGGGGAACCGCAGTAGGACCTTTGGTCCTGCCGACGTCACCGGTCGCGCGTGTGGTACTCCCCGGGGAAGGTCACGGGCTCGCCGGGCTTCGCGGTGAACGGCGTGCCGCGGTGCTGCCCGCTCACCGGCCCGCCGCTGCGCACGGTGTAGGTCACGAGGTCCTCGCACACGTCGACCTCGAGCACCGACCCGCGGATCTGCAGCGGGAACCGCATGCGTCGCGCGCGCGTCGGGAGCATGGGCGCGAACTGCGTGCCGCGCCACCGGTAGCCCGCGAACCCCTGCACGAGCGCCATCCACATACCGCCCGCCGAGGCCGCGTGCACGCCGTCGCGCAGGTTGCCCGCCCGGTCGGAGAGGTCGACAGACGCGGCGTCGACGAGGTACTCCTCGGCGGTGCGGAACTTGCCCACGTCGGCCGCCGCGATCGCCTGCATGCACTCGGACAGCGACGAGTCGCCCGTCGTCAGCGGGTCGTAGTACTCGAAGATCCGGCGGCGCTCGGCGGGCGTGAACCGCTCGGGCAGCATCACGGTCGCGAGGACGACGTCGGCCTGCTTGATGACCTGGTGGCGGTAGATGACGAGCGGGTGGAAGTGCAGCAGCAGCGGGTACATCTCCGGCGGGGTGCCCGCGAAGTCCCAGCGCTTCAGCCGCGTGAACGCGTCGTCCTGGAGGTGCACGCCCGCGGTCTCGTCGAACGGCACGTACATCTGCTCGGACGCCCGCCGCCACGTCGCGACCTCGCTGTCCAGCAGGCGCAGCCCTTCGACGAGCGCCGCGTGCTCCTTCGGGTGCTCGCGCGCCATCCAGTCGAGCGTGTCGGCGGCCGCGCGCAGGTTCTCCGCGGCCATGAGGTTCGTGTACAGGTTGTTGTCCACGACGGTCGAGTACTCGTCCGGGCCGGTGACCTTGAGGATGACGAACCGGCCGTCGTGCCGGTCCGAGAAGAAGCCGAGCCCGGCCCACATGCGCGCGGTCTCGACCAGCAGCTCCGCACCGTGCTGCACCATGAGGTCGGTGTCACCGGTGACGGTCACGTACTGCTCGAGCGCGTAGGCCACGTCCGCGTCGATGTGGTACTGCGCGGTCCCCGCCGCGTAGTAGGCCGACGCCTCCTGCCCGTTGATCGTGCGCCACGGGAAGAGGGCTCCGTCGCACCCGACCTCCCGGGCCCGGGCCCGCGCCGCGGGCAGCATCCGCACGCGGTGCATGAGCAGGCTTCGCGCGACGCGCGGCGACGTGTGGATGAGGAACGGCAGCAGGTACGCCTCGGTGTCCCAGAAGTAGTGCCCCTCGTACCCGGTCCCCGTGAGGCCCTTCGACGGCACGCCGTGGCCTTCGCTGCGCCACGTCGCCTGCAGCAGCGTGAACTGGCTGAAGTGCACGGCCTGCTGACCCGCCGACGTGCCGGGCAGCTCGACCTCGCTGCGCTCCCAGAACAGGTCGGCCTCGCGCTCGTGCGCGGCGCGGACCGCGGCGTACCCGGCGTCGCGGGCGCGGTGGATCGTCATGCCGGCGCGGTTGAGCAGCTCGCCCGCGTCCTCGTCGCCGTGGTGGTACGCGAGCCACTTCGTGACGCCGACGGGCACGCCGACCTGCGTCTCGACGTCGAACACGACGCGCGCGCGGGACGGCTCGACGCGGGTGCCGACGTGGGTCACGCCGTCGTCGACCTCGTGGTCCATCGCGGCGGCGACGGTGAGGCCCGACCGGGTGGTGGAGTACGCGCGCACGACGCGCAGGCCGTCGGTGCGGTCCTGACCGGGACGCAGGGCCGCGGTGACCTGCCGGGTCTGGCGCGGGTCGAGCGTGACGTCCTCGCCGACGGCGTCGGTCGGGGCGACGAGCTCCGAGGACAGGACGACGCGGCCGGGCGCGTCGAGCGCGGTGATCTCGTAGCGGAGGACGGCGAGGTGCCGCTGGGCGAGCGACACGAGGCGTTCGCTGTGCAGGCGGAACCGGCGCCCGTCGGAGAGCTGCAGGACGACCGTGCGCGTGAGGACGGCGTGCCGCATGTCGAGCGTGCGCTCGAAGTGGCGGACCTCCGCGTTCTCGCACGTCACGGGCTCCTCGTCGACCAGCAGCCGCAGCGCGGTGCCGTCGGGCACGGGCAGGATCGTCTGGCCCGTCGTCGCGAACCCGTGCGCCGCCTCCGGGTAGACGATCGGCCACGTCTCGTGGAACCCGTTGAGCAGCGTCGCGGGGGAGCGTGCGGGGGCGCCCTCCTCGAACGCGCCGCGGATCCCCAGGTAGCCGTTCGACAGGGCGAAGAGCGTCTCGGTCTGCTCGGTGCGGTCGGGGGTGAACGCGTGCTCGACCATGCGCCACGGGTCGGGCGGGACGTCCGTCGACGTCGCGACGATGCGGCGGCCCGCGTCCCGCAGCCGGTGCACGCGCGGGCCCGAGCGGTGCACGTCCTCGTCGGGGTCGGCGAGCAGCTCCGCGAGGTCCTGCACGACGACGTCCGCGCCGTGCGCGGCGAGCGCCTCCGCGTGGTCGTCCCGGTCGACGCCGACGACGAGCCCGAAGCCGCCCGCGCGCCCGGCCGCGACACCCGCGAGCGCGTCCTCGACGACGACGGCGCGGCGGGGGTCGACGCCGACGCGGCGTGCGCCTTCGAGGAACCCGTCGGGGGCGGGCTTGCCGGGGAGGCCGAGCTCGAGGATGGTCTCGCCGTCGACGCGCGCGTCGAAGAGGTTGGCGATGCCGGCGTGCTGGAGGACGGCGGCGCAGTTGCGGCTGCTGGAGACGACGGCCGTCTTGAGGCCGGCCTCGCGGACCTCGCGGACCCAGGCGACGGAGCCGGGGAACGCCTCGACGCCGGAGCGTTCGAGCTCCTCCTCGACGAGGAGCTGCTTGCGGTTGCCGAGGCCCCACCAGGAGTCCTCCTCGGGTGGGGAGTCGGGTCCGCCGGGCGGCAGGACGATGGCGCGGGACTGGAGGAAGTCGCGGACGCCTTCCTCGCGGGTCTTGCCGTCGACGTGGGCGGCGTAGTCGACGCGGTCGTCGAAGCGGGGGGTGTGCGTGCCGTGCTCGCGGTCCCACCCGTCGAGGAAGTCGTCGAACGCGCGCTTCCAGGCGGCGGCGTGCACGGTGCGGGTGGTGGTGAGGACGCCGTCGAGGTCGAAGAGGATCGCGTCGAAGTCCTGCAGGGCGACGGGTGACGGCATCGGTGACCTCCGGCGACGAGGCCGTCCGCCTCGTCGGCGGCACGTCCTTGACCTCGACTGTCCCGATCCTTGAGGTGTTCCGGCGCGTCGGCAACCGCGACGGCGGGTGACCTGCGGTGTCGCTTCCTGCTCAGTAGTAAGGTGTCGGAAATGTAGCCTGCGGGGCTACGATGACGACATGACACCTCGCCAGCGCCCGCGGATCGCGACGCGACCGCTGCGCGCCGTGACACCGGCGGACCTGACGGACGCGTACACCAACCCGCGGGCGGTCCTGGCGCAGAAGGCGCGCCGTGGTGAGGTGCACAAGGTCGCGCACGGCGTGTACGTCGCGGTGCCGGACGACGCGTACGACCCGCACCGGTGGCGCCCCGCGCTCGAGGCGGCAGCGGCGGCGGTCGCGACGACGGCCTACGCGCAGCGGCCGGTGGCGGTCGGGCTGACCGCGGCGCGGTTGCTGCGGGCGCTGCCGCGCGCGCACGCCCGGGCCACGTACGCGGTGCCGGCACGTCACGCCGACGTGCGGCTCGTGGACCGGCCCCACGGGGTCGTGGGCTTCGTCCGCCGTGACGTGGGCGCGCTGGCGACGACGACCGTGCGGACGGAGCTCGGCGACGTGCTGGTCACGACGCCCGAGCAGACGGTGCTCGACCTGGCGCTCAACCGCGCGAAGGCCGACCCGGGCGCGGCGCTGGAGGCGATCACCAACCTCGCGCCACGCGTCGACTGGGCGGTCGTCGAGGACCTGGCGCGCGCGCAGCGCGGTGGGCCGACCGCTCTGGCGAGGCTGCGACGCCTCGTGCCGGACGCGACGGCCGCATGAGGCTCGACCCGGGCGAGCTGTACGACGTCGCCGACGCGTTCGGCGTCGACCTCGACCAGGTGCGGCGCGACCACGTCATCTCGCACGTGCTGGCGTCGATCGCGCGCCGCGAGCGTGACCGGTTCGTGTTCTACGGCGGGACGGCGCTGAGCCGGACGTGGACGCCGGACGCGCGGTTGAGCGAGGACGTCGATCTGCTGGTGCGGGGGTCGCGCGCGGAGGCGGGCCGGGCGCTCGTGGCGGCGCTGGCGGCGGACCTGGGTCCGCACGTGCCGTCGCTGTCGTGGTCGAAGACGCCGGGGGAGGCGCGCGACGCGGAGGCGGTGTTCCTGCTCGTGGGGGACGACGTGACGATCAAGTTCCAGCTCGTGAGCGTGTCGGGGCGGCCGCCGTGGCCGACGGAGCCGGTCGACGTGGTGCAGCGCTACGGCGACGCGCCGCCGGCGCGGCTGCACGTGCCGACGCGTCCGGCGGCGGCCGCGATGAAGCTCG
>NZ_JAAXOY010000570.1 GCF_012396155.1 Cellulomonas septica
CATGGCGACCTCCCGACGGCCGCCGGTTCCTCGGCAGCTGTCGGCACCGTAGGTCGGCGCGCGTGCTCCGCACGTCACCCGACGGGGGTGACCGCCGGCGAGCGACCGCTGCGGGACGCCGCCCGGCAGCAGGGTGGCGGCCGCGCGGGACGGGAGCACGACGAGGGGCCGGCCACCCGCAGGTGACCGGCCCCTCGTGCCGTGCTGGGTCGTGCTGGGTCGTGCAGTGCGGCCGTCAGGCCGCGCGACTCACGTCAGCGGATCAGAAACCGCCGCCGAAGTCGTCGCCACCGCCGGCCGGGAGGGCCGGAGCCTTCTCGGGCTTGTCGGCCACGACGGCCTCGGTGGTGAGGAACAGCGCCGCGATGGACGACGCGTTCTGCAGCGCGGAGCGCGTGACCTTGACCGGGTCGTTGACGCCGGCGGCCAGCAGGTCCTCGTACGTGTTGGTCGCGGCGTTGAGGCCGTGACCCGTCGGGAGGTTGCGGACCTTCTCGGCCACGACGCCGCCCTCGAGACCGGCGTTGACGGCGATCTGCTTGAGCGGGGCCTCGATCGCGGACTTCACGATGAGCGCACCGGTCGCCTCGTCACCCTCGAGCTCGAGCTTCTCGAACGCGAGCGCGCCGGCCTGGATGAGGGCCACGCCACCACCGGCGACGATGCCCTCCTCGACGGCCGCCTTGGCGTTGCGGACGGCGTCCTCGATGCGGTGCTTGCGCTCCTTGAGCTCGACCTCGGTGGCCGCGCCCGCCTTGATGACGGCCACGCCGCCGGCGAGCTTGGCGAGGCGCTCCTGCAGCTTCTCGCGGTCGTAGTCCGAGTCGGAGTTCTCGATCTCGGCACGGATCTGCGAGACGCGGCCGGCGATCTGCGCGGCGTCGCCGGCACCCTCGACGATCGTGGTCTCGTCCTTGGTCACGACGACCTTGCGCGCCGTGCCGAGGACCTCGAGGCCGACCGTGTCGAGCTTGAGGCCGACGGTCTCGGAGACGACCTGGCCACCGGTGAGGATGGCGATGTCCTGGAGCATGGCCTTGCGGCGGTCGCCGAAGCCCGGTGCCTTGACGGCGATGGACTTGAACGTGCCCTTGAGCTTGTTCACGACGAGCGTGGCGAGGGCCTCACCCTCGATGTCCTCGGCGACGATGAACAGCGGCTTGCCGGCCTGGATGACCTTCTCCAGCAGCGGCAGCAGGTCCTTGACGTTCGAGATCTTCGACTCGACGAGCAGGACGAACGCGTCCTCGAGGACGGCCTCCTGACGCTCGGGGTCGGTCACGAAGTACGCGGACAGGAAGCCCTTGTCGAAGCGCATGCCCTCGGTGAGCTCGAGCTCGAGGCCCAGCGCGGACGACTCCTCGACCGTGATGACACCCTCCTTGCCCACCTTGTCGAGGGCCTCGGCGATGAGCTCGCCGATCGCGGTGTCACCGGCGGAGATGGCGGCCGTGGCGGCGATCTCCTCCTTGGTCTCGACCTCCTTGGCCTGCGCGAGGAGCTGCGTCGTGACGGCCTCGACGGCCTTCTCGATGCCCTTCTTCAGCGCGATCGGGTTCGCACCCGCGGCCACGTTGCGCAGGCCCTCGCGGACGAGCGCCTGGGCGAGGACGGTCGCCGTCGTCGTGCCGTCACCGGCGACGTCGTCGGTCTTCTTGGCGACCTCCTTGACGAGCTCCGCGCCGATCTTCTCGTACGGGTCCTCGAGGTCGATCTCCTTGGCGATGGAGACACCGTCGTTGGTGATCGTGGGGGCGCCCCACTTCTTGTCCAGCACGACGTTGCGGCCCTTGGGGCCCAGGGTGACCTTGACGGTGTCGGCGAGGGTGTTGAGACCCCGCTCGATGCCGCGGCGGGCCTCCTCGTTGAAGGCAATGATCTTGGCCATGGGGCTGTGATCCTTCGCTCGGTTTGCGTGGTGGCCGCTGGGTGCCCGCGACGGACGACGCGCCCCGCGCGGTCATGTCCCGCGACGCGACGCACCTCACCGGGCGGCCGATGCTTCTGTCACTCTCGACCCGAGAGTGCTAAGTCAATGGTTAGCACTCGACCCCTGCGAGTGCAAGGCGCGTTCGCCCAGGGACGACCTCACCCGCCGAACCACCCGGACGCGCACGCCCGCCGGTCTATCGTGCGCGTGTGCCAGGTCACACCGGGGTGGTCGACGACGTCGTCGACGCCGTCACCGTGCCGACCGGCACCGCGTCGGGCACGGTCGTGCCGCACCGGGCACGCTCGGCGCCCCCACCGCACCCGGCCGCAGGACTCCCCACGCAGCCGCGACCACGACCGCGCACCACCCGCCGCCCG
>NZ_JAAXOY010000571.1 GCF_012396155.1 Cellulomonas septica
GTCCGCGACGGTCGCGGTGACCCCGCCGACCGCCGTCACGGGACCGCCCGCGGTACGCGGCGTCTCGACGTCCGGGTCGGCGGCGGGCGGCGCGGTGCCGTCGCTCTCGGCCAGGCGCCCCTCGATGCCGGACACGGTCCGCAGCGGCAGCTCGGGCAGCAGGATCGTCAGGACCACGCCGACGACCATGATGCAGGCGGCGATCAGCAGCACCAGGTCGACGGACTGCGCGAAGCCCTCGAGGAACGGCTGCGCGAGTCGCGGGTCGAGCGAGCCGATGAACGACGAGTCGTCGAGCGACGGGAGCGACCCGCTGCCCTGG
This sequence comes from Cellulomonas septica, assembly GCF_012396155.1. Classification (GTDB taxonomy): domain Bacteria; phylum Actinomycetota; class Actinomycetes; order Actinomycetales; family Cellulomonadaceae; genus Cellulomonas; species Cellulomonas septica. The sequence continues at coordinate 323 of NZ_JAAXOY010000571.1, forward strand.
ACCGCGTCGGCCACCGCGGCGTTCGCGGGGTTGCTCAGCACGGCGCGGTCGGTGAGCGCGGCCTGGAAGTCCGGCGTCGGGAGCAGCCGTGCGAACGCGTCGCGGATGTTCGCGCCGACCGTCGAGAACAGGATCGACAGGAAGACGGCGGTCCCGAGCGTGCCGCCCATCTGCCGGAAGAACAACGACGACGACGTCGCGACGCCCATGTCGCGGATCGCGACCGCGTTCTGCACCGCGAGCACGAGCGGCTGCATCGTCAGGCCGAGGCCCAGGCCGAACACGATCGACGACGCGAAGATCTGCGCGAACGGCGTCTCGACCGCGAGCCGCGAGAACAGCAGCGCGCCGACGACCATGAGCATCGTCCCGATGACGGGGAACACCTTGTACCGGCCGGTCCGGGCGGTCGTCTGACCGGCGATGACGGACCCGGACATGATGCCGACGGTGAACGGGATGAGCGTGAGGCCGGCCTCGGTCGGCGTCTGGCCGCGGACGATCTGCAGGTACAGCGGCAGCGTCGCGAGCCCGCCGAACATGCCGAGACCGATGACGACGTTCGCCGCGGCGCCGACGCCGAACGTGCGGTTGCGGAACAGGTAGAGCGGCAGGATCGCGTCCTGCCGGGCGCGCCGCTCCGCGAGCCAGAACAGCAGCAGCCCGACGGCGCCCGTCACGTAGCAGCCGATCGAGCGCGTCGACGACCAGCCCCACTCGCGACCCTGCTCGGCGACGACCAGCAGCGGCACCAGCGCGACCACGAGCGCGAGCGCGCCCGGCCAGTCGATGCGGTGCTCGACCCGCTGCAGCGGCGGCAGGTGCAGCACGCGCCAGATCACGACGAACGCGAGGATGCCGATCGGCACGTTCACCAGGAACACCCACCGCCACCCGGTGATCCCGAGGATCTCGTCGGCGCCCGCGAAGAACCCGCCGATGACCGGCCCGAGCACCGACGACGTGCCGAACACCGCGAGGAAGTACCCCTGGTACCGCGCGCGCTCCCGCGGCGCGACCAGGTCGCCCAGGATCGTGATGGCGAGCGCCATCAGGCCGCCCGCGCCGAGCCCCTGCAGGCCGCGGAACAGCGCGAGCTCGTACATCGAGCCTGCCGTGCCCGACAGCAGCGAGCCCGTCACGAACAGCGCGATCGCCAGCAGGTAGAACGGCTTGCGGCCGTAGATGTCGGAGAGCTTGCCGTACAGCGGCGTCGAGATCGTCGCGGTCAGCAGGTACGCCGTCGTCACCCACGCCTGGAGCGACAGGCCGTGCAGGTCGTCGCCGATCGTCCGGATCGACGTCGCGACGATCGTCTGGTCGAGCGCCGCCAGGAACATGCCCAGCATGAGCCCGCCGAGGATCGTGCGGATCTCCCGGTGGGTCGGGGGGTGGAACGTGGTCGGCGGGGCGGTGGCCGTGGCGGCGTCTGGGGGCATCGGTCCTTCTCGACGGCGAGGTGCGAGGTGCGGGGGGGACGGTGGAGCGGGCGATGCGGTGTCGCGGTCGCGGGCCGGCTCGACCTACCAGCGTGGCGGAGGGCGGCGGCGCGTGCGGCCGTTCGTCCCCAACACCGAGCATGCACCCGCGTGTTCCCCGTCACACCCGCGGGTGACGGCACGCGTCCCGCCTGGTCGCGGGCGCACGAAACTTTTCACGGGCTCGGGGCGCCCCTCCCGCGCGGCTACCGTGACCGGATGCCCTCCGCGACGACGGGACCCTGGCGCCTGGTGCGCGCGGGCGTCGTCGCGTCCGTCGTCGTCGCGCTCGCCGGCCTGGCGCACGTCCTCGGTGGTGGCGCCCTGCCGGCGGGCGTCGTCCTCGTCGCCCTGACGTCGCTGGTGCTCGCGGTCTGCGTCGCGCTCGCGGGCCGTCGGCTCGGGGTCGTACACGGTGACCTGGGCACCGCGCAGGTGCAGGGCCGCGGCGACGTTGAGGGCCGGGGAGTCGCGCACGTCGTCGGTGTGCGGCTTGAAGGCC
>NZ_JAAXOY010000572.1 GCF_012396155.1 Cellulomonas septica
CCTCCCCGTCCTCGACGACGAGGTGCCGGAACCGGTCGCCGGCCTGCTGCCGGCGGCGGGCCAGCAGCGGCTCGAGCGCCGCCAGGACGGCCGTGTCGACGTCAGGGGCGGTGACGATGCCCCACCCGACCGAGGCGAGGTCCTCGGCGTCGAAGCCGACCGTCACCCCGAGGTGCCGCTCGTCGGCCTGGCTCCGCCGCCGCAGCCGCCGCTCGTCGCCACCCCCCGGCACGGGTGCGTCCCGCAGCGCGGCCGCGAGGTCGCCGAGCGCGGTCGGAGGGGTCAGGTACGTGCCGGTCGCGACGTCGAGCCCGTCGACGACGAGCAGGTCGTCCGGGCCCACGGGATCGTCCACGGCGCACCTCCCCGCTGCGGGTGCCCACGTCCGCTCGTCACGCTAGGGCGACGGCGTGGGACGCGGGAAGGTGCGCTCGCGGATCTCACCCGCCGTCAGGCGCCGGAGCTGCGCTCCCAGAGGCCGCGCACGTAGGCGGCCTGGCCGGCGTGCTGCACGTCGTCGTCGACGATGCTGACGAGCCGGACGCCGAGCGTCACGGGCGGGTCCCAGGAATCGTCGACGACCTTGTCGAGGTCGTCCGGCTGAAGGCGCTCGAGGTAGGCGACGGTCTGCGCGGCGACCTCGTCGTAGTAGCCGAGCAGCAGGTCGCCGGGCACGTCGACCGCGGCCACGTCGTCGGGCGACTGCCCGTACCCGGTCGCCCGGGCGGTGAACGGCAGCCCGAACCGCTCGGCCCAGCCACGGCCCGTCCACACCTGCTCGACGCCCGCGACGTGCGCGATCTGCGCGTCCTGCCCCCGGGCCGCGTGCCACACGAGCCACGCGATCGAGTTCGCACCCGGGTCGGGCCGGTACGTCAGGGCCTCGGGCGGCAGCCCGTCGACCGTGCCGTGCAGCACGGGTCCGACGCGGCCCAGGGCCTCGACGAGCAGGTCGGCGACGTCCATGCGTCCTCCTCGATGGGTCGCACGGGCGGCGACCGACCCGTTCGACGGTAGCCACGACGCCGGTGGGCCGCCCGCCCAGGCGTCGACGCGCGCCCAGGCTCAGGCGTCCCAGTCGACGCGGACCGGCAGGCCCGCGAAGCGCGCGTACGACGCGAACGCCGTCTCGACGGCGGCCCGCTCGGGGGCGGTGAGGGCGCGTGCCGGGCGCGGCTGCGCGACGACCCCGTCCCGCGCGACCACGCGTCGCCACCACCCGACGACCTGCCCGTCGACCAGCAGCGGCGCGATCACCATGTTCGAGCCGGGCGGTGCGATGCTCAGCCCGGCGACGTTGGTGACGAACCGACTCGCGGTGTACGCGACGCCGTACTCGTCGTAGCCCTGCAGCACGTGCGCGGTCGGCGAGGGCTCGGGCACGGGTGCCGGCCCGGGCGCGGACCAGAGCCGCACCCCGTCGACCTCGTCCTCGACGAGCTCGCCCGCGCACAGCGCGATCGCGCGCCGGACCTGCGTGAGCGTGAGCGTCGCCCACCACGCCAGGTCCTTCTCGGCCGCGGGCCCGTGCCCGGTGAAGAACCGCCGGGTGAGCTCCGCGAGCGCGTCGTCTCCCCGCAGGTCCGGCCCCTCGGCGACGCGCCCGTCGACCAGCGCGTACGTCTGCTGCGTGCCGCGCACCGCGCCGCTCGCGATCACGGCGTCGAGCTCGAGCCGCATGAGCAGGTACGCCAGCCGCAGGCCGGACGCCTCGACACCGGAGCGCGCGAGGACGTCGCCGAGCTCCCCGCGCGTCAGGTGCTCACCTCCGCGCAGCGCCGCCGTGACGGCCCGGTGCGTGCGCGCGACCGCGTCGTCGTCGATGCCGACCTGCCGGTCGACGGACCGGTTGACCTGCTGCACGCGCGGGCCGGTCAGCGCCTGGACCCAGCGCAGGTCCTCGGCCGCGAGGTAGTGCCACGTCGCCCGCAGCGCGTGCGTGCGGACGATGCGCCCGTCGTCGAGGGCCGCCAGGACGGTCGCGTCGTCGGCGCCGCTGCGCATGCCGAGCGACCAGCGCGACATCGGCACCTCCTGCGCCTGCGACGCTCCTAGGTGGCGGACCACGGCGACGGGGTCAGGCAGCGGCGGTCCCGACAGGTGCTGGCGGTGGAGGCGGCGGTGGGCGACCTCGACGGCGTCCATGCTCCGGATCCTAGGCGCGACCTGGGTGTTCCCCGTGCGGTCACGCGGCGTCGACCGACCGGACATGCGGGGGCCAACCGGACGCGGTCGACTGGCCGTCATGCGAACCCGCCGCGCTGTCGCGCTCGCTCTCGTCGCCGTGTCCGCCGCGCTCGGCGGCACGGTCGCCGCCTCGCTCCCC
>NZ_JAAXOY010000573.1 GCF_012396155.1 Cellulomonas septica
GTCGGACGGCGACGACCAGCGGACCTCGAGGGTGTCGCCGACCGTCGCGTCGAGCCGGTCGAGCGTCGTCGCGGGCAGCGCGACCTCGCCCGCGGCCGCGGGGACGCGGCCGGTCTGGGCGACGACCGACGCGAGCCGTTCGTCGCCGGGCTGCGCGAGCAGCATCTGGTAGGTGGTGCGCGCGCCGTTCGACAGCTCGGCACCGCCCAGCAGCAGCGGGTCGGCCGCGACGACGCCGGGCACGTCGCGGACGGTGTCGAGGTCCTGGACCGCGGCGCCGGACGTCACGACGAGGTCGGCGTCGCCGAACTGCGCGGTCACCGAGTCGTACCCGGTGCGCTGCAGGACGTTCCCGGCGACGAGCGTCGCGGCGAGGAACGCGGTGCCGATCGCGATCGCGACGGCGGCGGCCGTGAGCCGGCCGACGCTGCGCCGCATCTGCGCGAGGGTGAGGCGCAGCATCAGGCGCTCACCGCCGCGCCGGTCGACGTCTCGAGGGTGCGCAGCGCGTCGAGCCCGGCGAGGACGGCGTCGGGCGTCGGGTCGACGATGTCGCCCGCGATGCGCCCGTCCGCCAGCAGGACCACGCGGTCGGCGTACGCGGCGGCGGTCGGGTCGTGCGTGACCATGATGACGGTGCGGCCGAGCTCGCGGACCGAGCGACGCAGGAAGCTCAGCACCTCCGCGCCGGAGCGCGAGTCGAGGTTGCCGGTGGGCTCGTCGGCGAACACGACCTCGGGCTTGGCGATGAGCGCGCGGGCGATCGCGACGCGCTGCTGCTGCCCCCCGGACAGCTCGCTCGGGCGGTGCGTGAGCCGCTGCCGCAGGCCCAGGGTGTCGACGAGCGTGTCGAGCCACGCCGGGTCGGGCTTCTGCCCCGCGAGCTCGAGCGGCAGCAGGACGTTCTGCTCCGCCGTGAACATCGGCAGCAGGTTGAACGACTGGAACACGAACCCGACGCGGTCGCGGCGCAGCCGCGTGAGCGCACCGTCGTCGAGCCCCGACAGGCGGGTCGTGCCGAGCACCGCCTCGCCCGACGTGGCCTGGTCGAGCCCCGCGAGCAGGTGCATGAGCGTCGACTTGCCCGACCCGGACGGGCCCATGATCGCGGTGAACGCTCCCGCGGCGAAGTCGACGTCGACCCCGTCGAGCGCGCGCACCGCGGCGGCGCCCTGGCCGTACACCTTCGTCAGACCGCGCGCCCGGGACGCGACCGCGTCCTCGCGCCGGGGGTCGGGACCGGAGGCGGGTCCGGACGGTACGTACACGGTCGTGTCCACGACAAGGGCTCCTCGGGGCTGTGGCGGGCGACGTCGGTCGACGACACCTCGACGGTAGGTCGGCCGGTGCGGCACCCGCGTCGGGCCCGGGTCGCGACCGCGGGCCGGCGTCGTACGCCCTGGGGCGGACACCCGCGACGGTGCGGTGCGACCGCCGGAGCAGCCACGACGCCCGCCGGGCGGACGTCACTCGCCGGGGCGGACGAGCTCCGTCTCGTAGGCGATGACGACGGCCTGCACGCGGTCGCGCGCGCCGAGCTTCGCGAGGATCCGCCCGACGTGCGTCTTGACGGTCGCCTCGGCGACGAACAGGTCCTGCCCGATCTCGGTGTTGGACCGGCCCTTGGCCATGAGGACGAGGACCTCGCGCTCGCGGTCGGTGAGCTCGGCGACGGCCGCACGGGCGGGGTCGCTCGGCGCACCCGGCCGGTCCGGCGGCAGCACGGTGACGAGGTGCTCGAGCAGGCGGCGCGTGCTCGACGGCGCGATGACGGCGTCGCCGCGGTGCACGGTGCGGATCGCGGCGAGCATCTCCTCGGGCGGCGCGTCCTTGAGCAGGAAGCCGCTGGCGCCCGCGCGGATCGCGGCGAGCACGTACTCGTCGAGGTCGAACGTCGTCAGCACGATGACGCGCGGCGCGGGCACCGCCTCGGACCCTGCGGCGGTGAGGTGCGCGGTCGCGGTGAGCCCGTCCATGGTCGGCATCCGGACGTCCATCAGCACGACGTCGACCTGACCCGCCGCACGCGTGAGCGCCTGCACGGCCTGCGCGCCGTCGCCGGCCTCGAGGACGACCTCGAGGTCGGGCTGGGAGTCGATGACCATGCGGAAGCCCGCGCGCACGAGCTGCTGGTCGTCGACGAGCGCGACGCGCACCGGGGGCGTCGTGGTCTCGGTCATCGGTCGTCCTGTCGGGAGGAGGCGGCGGGCGGGGGAGCGTCGAGCGTGCTCGCGGTGGAGGGAGCCGTCGCGACGGCCGGGCCGGTGGGCAGCTCCGCGCGCACACGGTAGCCGCCGCCGGGTCGCGGCCCGGCGGTCACGGTGCCGCC
>NZ_JAAXOY010000574.1 GCF_012396155.1 Cellulomonas septica
AGCCGCTGCCGGACCGCCCCGCCGACGCGGCCGCGCACGCCGCGGTGTGCCCGGTGCGCACGGCACGCGCCCGCACGGGGACGGAGCGTCCGTCGCCCTGGTGACGAGGCCCGTCAAGGTCGCGCGCGGCACCGTCAAGGAACCGTCAGGACGCGCCACCGCGCACGTGCGGCGGCGTAGACCTGCGGGTGCGACCCCTTCCCGAGGGCCGCCGGCCGCTCGTGACGAGCGACCGCACGTCCCTCCGAAGGTGTGATCCCTCGTGGCCGACCTGGCCCTCGTCGCGCTCACCGTGGTGTTCTTCGCCGCGGTCGCGCTCGTCGCCCGACGCGCGGACCGTCCGTCCGTGCTCCCCGCCGACCTCCCGCCCCGCACGTCCGGCACGCCCGGCACGTCGCGCACGTCCAGCGACGGGCCTGTCGCGCAGCCCGCCGACCGAACGGGGGGACGCGCGTGAACGGCCTCGACGTCGCGGCGTTCGTCGTCGCCGCCGCGCTGCTCGTCTACCTCGTGGTGCAGCTGCTGCGCGCCGACAAGGTCCGGTGAGCGCGGTGACCGCCGTCCTCCAGGTCGGGCTCGTCGTCGCGGTCCTCGCGGCCGCGCACGGCCCGCTCGGCGCGTACCTCGCGCGCGTCTTCACCACGCGCCGGCACCTCGCCGTCGAGCGCGCCGGGTTCCGCCTCATGCGCGTCGACCCGGACGCCGAGCAGCGGTGGAGCACCTACCTGCTGTCGCTGCTCGGGTTCTCGCTCGCGTCGGTCCTCGTGCTGTTCGGCCTGGCCCGCCTCCAGGACCGGCTGCCGCTGTCGGTCGGCGCACCGCCGATGGACCCCGCGGGCGCGTGGAACACGGCCGTCTCGTTCGTGACCAACACCAACTGGCAGTGGTACTCGGGCGAGACCGCCGCCGGGCACCTGCTCCAGATGGCCGGGCTCGCGGTGCAGAACTTCGTGTCCGCCGCCGTCGGCCTCGCGGTCGCGGTCGCGCTGATCCGCGGGTTCGCGCGGTCCGGGACCGACGCGCGCGTCGGCAACTTCTGGTCCGACCTCGTGCGCGGCTCGGTACGGGTGCTGCTGCCGCTCGCGTTCGTCGCGGCGCTCGCGCTCGTCGCGGGCGGCGTGATCCAGAACCTGCACGCGCCGACCGAGGTCACGACGCTCGCCGGCGGCACGCAGCACGTGCTCGGCGGGCCCGTCGCGTCGCAGGAGGCGATCAAGCAGCTCGGCACCAACGGCGGCGGGTTCTTCAACGCCAACTCCGCGCACCCGTTCGAGAACCCGACGCCCTGGACGAGCGCGCTGCAGGTCGTGCTCATGCTGCTCGTCCCGTTCTCGCTGCCGCGGGCGTTCGGTCTGATGGTCGGCGACCGGCGTCAGGGCTGGGCGGTGCTCGCCACGATGGGCGTGCTCTGGGCGGGCTCGGTGGCGCTGCTCACCTGGGCGGAGACCGCCGGGCCCGGGCTCGCGCCCGCCGCGGCCGGTGCTGCGCTGGAAGGCAAGGAGACACGGTTCGGCGCCGCGGCGTCCGCGCTGTTCGCCGCGTCCACCACCGGCACGTCGACGGGCGCCGTCAACGCGATGCACGACTCGCTCACGGCACCCGGCGGCGGCGTCACGCTCGTCAACATGCTGCTCGGCGAGGTCGCACCCGGCGGCGTCGGCAGCGGGCTCTACGGGCTGCTCGTCCTCGCGATCGTCGCCGTCTTCCTCGCCGGGCTCATGGTCGGGCGCACGCCCGAGTACCTCGGCAAGAAGATCGGGCGGCAGGAGATCACGCTCGTCGCGCTCGTCGTCCTCACCATGCCCGCCGTCGTCCTGGTCGGCACCGCGCTCGCGGTGGCGCTGCCCGCGGGGCAGGTCGGCCTCCAGGAGCCCGGCCCGCACGGGCTGTCCGAGGTGCTGTACGCGTTCGCGTCCGCCGGCAACAACAACGGGTCCGCGTTCGGCGGGCTCACCAGCGGGACGCCGTTCTACGAGGTCCTGCTCGGCCTCGCGATGCTCGTCGGCCGGTTCGTGCCGATCGCGCTCGTCCTCGCGCTCGCCGGGCGGCTCGCAACCCAACGGACCGTGCCCGCCGGGTCCGGGACGCTCCCGACGCACGGCCCGCTGTTCGTCGGGCTGCTCGTCAGCGTGACGCTCGTCGTCGTCGCGCTCACCTTCGTCCCCGTCCTGTCCCTCGGTCCCGTCGTGGAGTCCCTCTCATGAGCGCCACCCTGAGCCCGGCCCGCCCGGCCGGGCCGTCCACCGGTACGCCGCCGCACCGCGTTCCTCCTGCGTCCGCGCTGTCCGGCCGCCAGCTGCTCGCCGCCCTGCCCGCGGCGCTGCGCGG
>NZ_JAAXOY010000575.1 GCF_012396155.1 Cellulomonas septica
GGGCGCGGGGATGCGTTCGGGGCCGTGGCCGACGACCGACCCGAACCGGTCGGCGGCGTCAGGCGACTCCCAGGCGGCGCGGGCGGCGGCGATGTCGGCGTGCGACCGGCCGACGAAGTTCCACCACATGACGAGGTCGTGGTCGAACGGCTCGCCGCCCAGCAGCATGAGGCGGGCACCGTCGGCCCCGGCACGGACCGTCACCTCGTCACGACCGTCGCCGAGGTAGAGGAGGGGACCGGGCGCGACGTCGACACCCGCGACGAGCGCCCGACCGCCCAGCACCAGGACGGCGTGCTCGAACCCGCGCTCGAGCGGCAGCACCACGTCGTGGCCGGGGTCGACGACGACGTCGGCGCCGAGCAGCGGCGTGTGCACGCGCGCGCGTGACCGGGCGCCGTCGAGCCCGCCGACGAACACCGTCGCGCGTGCCCCGGGCGCCTCCCACACCGGCAGGTCCGCGACCTGCTCGAAGGACGGCGCGCCGTCCATGACGTCGTCGGGCAGCGCGACCCACAGCTGGACCCCGTGCAGCGGCGCGTCGTCGCCGAGCGTGAACTCCGAGTGCGCGACGCCGCGCCCCGCGGTCATGAGGTTGAGCTGCCCGGGACGCACGACGACCTCCGACCCGACCGAGTCGCGGTGCAGGATCTCGCCCACGAGCGGCCACGTCACGGTCTGCAGCGCGGTGTGCGGGTGCGGGAGCACGCGCATGTCGACGGACTGCGGCCCCATCTCGTCGAGGAAGCACCACGCGCCGACCAGGGGGAGCGCGCGCTGCGGGAGGGTCCGGCGCACCTGCATCGCCCGCACGCCGCCGAGCGGGACCTCGCGAGCCTCGTGCAGCTCGGCGACGGGCCCGCGCATCCCGAGCGCCTCGCACAGCGCCTCCTCCGGGCGGACCTCCAGGTTCGTCATGGCTCCACTGTGCCTGACACCCCGACCTGTCGGGAGCACCACGCCAGGCACGCCGACCTGTCGGTGGCACCTCACACCCGGCACACCCCCGACGTCTGCACACTGTGGGCGTGAAGCAACCGTTCGAACGGGTCGTCGTGGAGCACGGCGCGACGGTGCTGCGCGTCTGCCGGTCGGTCCTGGGACCGGTCGACGCCGACGACGCGTGGTCCGAGACGTTCCTGTCGGCGCTGCGTGCCTACCCGGACCTGCCGGCCGACGCGAACGTCGAGGCGTGGCTCGTGACGATCGCCCGGCGTCGCTCGATCGACGTGACGCGGCGTGCCGCCCGGCAGGCCGTCCCGGTCGCCGAGCTGCCCGAGCGCACCGCACCGGCCGACGGGCGCGACCTGGACCTGTGGGCCGCGCTGGCGGCGCTGCCGGACAAGCAGCGGCGGTCGGTGACCTACCACCACCTCGGCGGGCTGCCCTACGAGGAGGTCGCGTCGCTGCTCGGCGGCACGTCGGCCGCGGCGCGACGAGCGGCGGCCGACGGGGTCGCGACGCTGCGCCGCACGTACCCGCGCTTCGCCGAGGAGGGAGAGCAGTGATGACGGACGCACGGACCCCGGAGACGGGGGAGCACCTCGCGCGGCTGCGCGCCGGGCTCGTGGCACGGGCCGCCGAGGAGGGGCTGCTCGACGTCGCCTACCGCACGGTCGACAGCCCCGTCGGGCCGTTGCTCCTGGCACGCACGCCCGCGGGTGTCGTCCGCGTGGCGTTCGCCGTCCAGGACCACGACGCGGTGCTCCAGGACCTGGCGGTGCGGGTCAGCCCGCGCGTGCTCGAGGCCCCGGGCGCGCTCGACGACGTGGCGCGCGAGCTCGACGAGTACTTCGCCGGGTCGCGTCTGACGTTCGACGTCCCGGTCGACCTGCGGCTGACCGCCGGCTTCCGCCGCTCGGTCGTCGAGCGCCTGCCGGACATCCCGTACGGGCGCACGGCGTCGTACGCGCAGGTCGCGGCGTCGGCGGGCAGCCCGCGTGCCGTCCGCGCGGTCGGCACGGCGTGCGCGCTCAACCCCGTGCCGCTCGTCGTGCCGTGCCACCGCGTCGTGCGGTCCGACGGCAGCGCCGGCCGGTACGCGGGCGGCGACGCGGCGAAGCACGCGCTGCTCGAGCTGGAGGCGCGCGTCGGACGTGCGGCGTAGCGTCGGGCGCATGTGCCGGAACATCACGACGCTGCGCGGGCTGGAGCCGCCCGCGACGACCGAGGAGATCGAGGCGGCCGCCCGCCAGTACGTGCGGAAGGTGACGGGCGTCCAGTCGCTCAGCGACGCGACGCGCGACCCGTTCGAGGCCGCGGTGGCCGAGATCGCGGCGATCACCGCGCGCCTGCTCGACGAGCTGCCCGCGCGCCGTCAGCCGCCC
>NZ_JAAXOY010000576.1 GCF_012396155.1 Cellulomonas septica
CCCGGGCTCGCTCGTCGTGGCGGAGGTCGACGACCCGCGCGTGTGGGCCGCCGACGCGACGCAGGGCGACCCCGTCGCGCGGCTGCGGTTCTACGGCCGGCACGGTGCGCGGCTCGTCCCGCTCCCCTACGTGCAGCCGTCGCTCAGCCCGGGCGCACCGCGCGTCGACGGGATGCTGCTGCTGCGTCTGGACACCACGCCGGGGCTGCCGGGCGACGCGCTCGCGGCGTTCCTGGCCGACTACTACGCGCAGTCGGAGGGCGCGTCGGCGGCGGCGGACCCGCAGGTGTCGGCGCTGCTGGACGCCGCCCGTGCGCTCGACCTCGACGACCTGTGGCCCGTCGACCGGTGGGCGGACGTCGCCCGCTGACCACGGACGGCCGACGGCCGACGGGGCGGGCTGCGACGTCACGCACCCCGCCCCGTCGGGTCGGTCAGGTCAGGTTCTGGTCAGGTCAGGTCACCGTCGGCGGGTCACAGGTACCACTGCTGGTTGGCCTGGTTGTTGCAGTCCCAGATCTGCACGCGCTGGCCGTCGTGCACGGGCAGCCCGCCGACGCCGTCGAGGCAGCGGTTGGACTGCGGGTTCTTGATCGCGCGCGTGCCGGAGTCGTAGGTCCAGCGCTGGGCGGCCGTGCCGTTGCAGGTCCAGAGCTGCACGACGGTGCCGTTGGCGGTGCCGCCGCCGCTGACGTCGAGGCACTTGCCGAGCGCGCGGATCGTCCCGTCGGAGCCGCGGGTCCACGACTGGGCGGCGTTGCCGTTGCAGCCGACGACCTGGATCGGGTTGCCGTCGTGCGTCTGCGCCCACGGGACGTCGAGGCACAGCTGGTTCGCGACGCGGATCGTGCCGGTGCCGGTCGGCAGCGAGCCGCCGCCACCCCCGCCACCGCCGCCGCCCGTCGAGCCGTTGTCGTAGACGCGGACGTAGTCGACCTTCATCTGCTGCGGGAGCTGCGTCGACCCGTCGGGGTAGCCGGGCCACTGGCCGCCGACGGCGACGTTGAGGATGAGGAAGTACGGCTTGTCGAACACCCACGGGTTGCCGCCGACGCGGCTCGTCGTGACCTGGTGGTAGACGTTCCCGTCGACGGACCAGGTGATGGAGCCGGGCTTCCAGTCGACCGCGTAGGTGTGGAAGTCGTCGGCGAACGACCAGCCCTGCGGGTGCTGGTACATGCCGCTGATGCCCGCGCCGCCCGAGTAGCCGGGGCCGTGCACGGTGCCGTAGATGCGGTGCGGCTCCTTGCCGACGTTCTCCATGATGTCGATCTCGCCGCTGCTGGGCCACGACATCTGGGGGAAGTCGCCGCCGAGCATCCAGAACGCGGGCCAGATGCCCTGGCCGCGCGGGATCTGGATGCGCGCCTCGATCCGCCCGAACTTCTGCTCGAACTTGTTGTTGCTCTGCAGACGCGCCGACGTGTACGACCCGTCGCCCTCGCGGCGGGCGGTGATGACGAGGTTGCCCTGGCCGTCGAGCGCGGAGTTCGCGCGGGACGTCGTGTAGTTCTGGAGCTCGCCGTTGCCCCAGCCGCCGGCGCCGGTGTCGTAGCTCCAGACGTTGCCGTCGGGGGCGCTGCCGGCGCCGCCGTTGAACTCCTGGAACCAGATGACGTCGCCGACCGCGGCGGACGCGGGTGCGGCGGGACCGCCCGTGAGCTGGGCGGCCGTGAGGGCGCTGGCGACCAGGCCGACGGTCAGGACGCCCGCGCCGATCATGCGGCTGCGGCGGACGTGGCGTGGGCGGGACGTGCGGGGACGTACGAGTGCGACGGGCATCGGTGCCTCCTCGGGGTCGTCTGGTGGACGACGCAGGCGCGGCTGACTCGTGTCACTTCGTTGTGCCGGGCGCGCCCTGCCGTCCGGCGACCGACCGTAACGGGCGGGCTTACTGACAGGCAAGTAATCCTTACGGGTGGACCCGGTGCGGGTCGACGCCAGCACGCTGACCTGCACCGACGCGGGACCCCCACGAAACGATTCGGGATCAACCGGACTGCGCGCGGCGCTCCAGGTAGTCACGGACCGCCTCGTCGTCGGACAGGTCGGCCGCCCGGACGAACGCGTCGACGGCCTCGTCGCGACGGCCCGCCCGCGCCAGCAGGTCGCCGCGCGCGGCCCACCACGGCTGGAACGCGGGCACCGGCTCGGGCGGCAGCGCCGCGAGCCCGGCGACCGGCCCGTCGAGCCGCCCGACGACCGCCGCGAGCGCCGTCCGCGACCCCAGGCTCGGCGCGACCGCGTCCAGCGCGAGGTACAGGGTCCGCAG
>NZ_JAAXOY010000577.1 GCF_012396155.1 Cellulomonas septica
CGCGTGCGGGTACCGGCGGCTGGACTGGACGCTGCGGGTCGCGACGGCCACGTGGGTCGCCGCCGCGGGGTTCGGGGACCTCGCCACGCAGCTCCGGCAGGCGGCCCCCGTGACGGACGACGTGAGTGCGGTCGCGCTCCACGACGTGCTGGCCCGCGCGCTCGGAGCAGTCCAGGAGCGGGTGGTCGAGACCCGCAGCGGGCCGGTCGACGAGTGGGACGAGCTGGCGTGGCGCGCCGCCCGCAAGGGTGGGCGTGCCGACGCGCTCGTCGCGGTCTCGAAGACCGTCTGCCTGGTGCGCGCCGTGGGTCGGGGTGACGGTCGGTACGCCGGTGCGGTCGCGGCCGTGGGCGTGCGCGCGTCGGAGGTCCGGCAGGCGGCGGCGCGCGTCGTCGCTCGGCGTGGTGTCGACGCGAGCCTGGACGTGACGCTCTACCCGCTCGGTGACGCGTTCCGGCGGTCGGCCCTCGACCTGGTCCGGGACGCCCTCCGCCCGGACGCCTGACGGTCGCCGTCGGGACGCCGTCCGCCGGCGGCCGTCGCGTGGGGCAGGACCGTGCGCAGCCGGACGCGTGAGGGCACCGTCGGCACGGCGCCACGCGGACCTGCCGACCGGGTGGGGCTGTGGATGGCGGGCGGCCGGGTCGGCGCGCGTGGGACATACTCGCCGGAGCGTCTGGAGCCGAGTCGAAGGAGCAGTCCCTCGTGACCGTCATGCAGAAGGCCGTCACCCCGCAGATGAGCGCGGCGTACCTGGAGTCCGGGTACGACCGGGTCGCGGGGTTCGTGGTGCGGGCGGCGGACGTGGCGTGGGCGACGACGCCGGCGGCGGTCTTCGAGGCGCACGGGCTCGCGTTCCCGGGGGCGCCGTTCGCGCCGGACATGGACCACGTCGACGTGCTGCGGTTCCCGGCGGGGCCGACCATGCGGTTCGTCAACGCGACGGGCGGCACGGACCAGCGGACGCGTGAGCTCACGGGGGGGCCGTTCGTCGACCGGCCGCCGTTCACCGGGCTGGGCTTCGTCGCCGTGGCCGACCACGTCGTGCCGCTGTCGTGGCTCGAGCACACGCGCATCCCCGCGGGCTCGGAGCTCGTGCGGCTCGGCCGGGACGGCTCGTCGACGGTGATCGGGCGCTACGTGGACGTCGGGCACGGGTGGACGTCGGACGTCGTGACCGTCGGGACCCCGCGCGACCCGCGCATCTCACGGTTCGTCGGGCACCTGGTCGAGTGGAACGGCGGGCACCTGTCCGCCGACGTGCTGGACGACCGCGCGGTGCTCGCGCTCGACGGCGAGCCGCGCGCGGAGCTCGGGTTCACCCGGACGGCGATCGGTCGGTGGCGCCGAGAGGTGCCGCTCACGGAGCTCGGCGAGCGGTTCGAGCTGCACGTCAGCGGGCGGTGGAACGGGCTCGAGGTGCGGCTCGTCGACCAGTGGCCGGCGGAGAACGGCGGCACGGTGTCGCGGGCGTTCTACACGGGGCACGACGCCGACCTCGCCGAGGGGCTGCGGCTCGTGAAGGTCGACGCCGCCGCGTACGAGGTCGTCGTCCCGACCGAGAACGTCGTCGACGTCGTCCCCACGCAGCTCATCCCGCAGGGCTGGTCCTGACGATCACCCGGCGGCGTGGTCGGACATCGATGAACGAGGCAACGAACGGCGCTGACCTGGGCCGACGGGGTGGCGGTCGGCCGGAGGGACGCTCCGCTGGTCGCCCGACCGCACGAAACGTGCCAGGATCGGCGCTCGCAGAGCGGTTGCGGCACCTGGCTGTGACCCAGGTCCGACCGAGGGGGTGACGCGGGCCGTGGGCGACCCCGTCGTGGCCTGGTGCGGCGTCTGCGCGGCATCCCTTCCCGCCGGTGCGGCGACCTGCCCCCGGTGCGGTTCGGCGGTCCTGCGCGGGCGTCGTGAGCCTCTCGCGGTGCTGGAGGGCGCGCGTCGCGCCCCCACCGCGTCCGTCGTCGTGGGCATCGTGATCGACGTCCTCCTCGTGCTCGTCGCACTCTCTCCGGCCGTCGTCGGTGCGGTCGGCACGTCGCCCGCCGGTCGGGCGCTCGTCGCCCTCGGTGCCGTGCTCGCGGTCGCCGTCGTCGTGGTGCTGCTCGTCGTGCTCGGGCGGACCGGGCGGACGCCGGGGCTCGCCGCGCTGGGACTGCGGCTCGTCGACGGTGCCTCGGGGATGGCTCCAGGGCGCGGGACGGGGATCGCGACGTGGGCGCGCGACGGCGTGGTGCTCGACGTGCGACTCGGGCGACCCCACCTGATCGACCTCCCGGACGAGACCGTCGTGGAACGCGTGAGCGAG
>NZ_JAAXOY010000578.1 GCF_012396155.1 Cellulomonas septica
GACGTCGCCGTCCTCCTCGGTCCGGGCGTCAACATCAAGCGGACACCGCTGTGCGGGCGCAACTTCGAGTACGTCTCCGAGGACCCGGTCGTCGCGGGCGAGATCGGCGTCGCGCTCGTCGACGGCAGGCGGCAGAAGGACGGGCGGGTCAGCGCAGCGGGAAGCCGCGGTCGTGCAGGTGCTCACGCAGCCGGTCGCGGCCGTTGAGCGCGTGCGGGCCGGACAGCCGGGCGAGCAGGCGCTCGACCCACGAGTGCGCGAGGCCCTCGTCGGCGTAGAACGCGCCGATGCGCCGCTCGTAGTCCTCGACCGCCTCGTGCGCGGACTCGTCGTAGACCTCGTGGTGCAGCACGGCGGACTGCGGCAGGCGTGGCTTGACGCGCGTGCCCTCGGCCGGGTCGGGGAGCCCCACCACGAGCCCGAAGGCCGGGAACGCGTGCGCCGGGAGCCGCAGAAGCGCGGACACCTCGGAGGGGTGGTTGCGCAGCGCCCCGATGTAGACGGTGCCGAGCCCGAGCGACTCGGCGGCGAGCGTCGCGTTCTGCGCGGCGAGCGCGGCGTCGACGAAGCCGACGACGGCCGTCTCGAGGTACTCGGCGCCAGCAGTCGGTGCCTCGTGCCGGGCCGCGACGGCGTGCGCACGGGCGAGGTCGACGAGCCACACGAGCAGGACGGGCGCCTGCACGATGTGCGCCTGCCGGCCGGCGAGCTCGGCGAGGCGCGCGCGGGTCCCCGCGTCGCGGACGGCGACGACGCTCCAGAGCTGGAGGTTCGAGCTCGTGGCGGCAGACTGCGCGGCGGCGACGAGCGTCGCGACCGTCGCGTCGTCGACGTCGTCGGGCAGGTAGCGCCGGACCGAGCGGTGCGCGAGCTGCTGCTCGACGACCGGCGACGTGCGCAGGTCGACGGCGAGCGGCGCGGCGTACCGCGCGTGCGCGAGGCGCTCGGTGTCGCGGACGTCGATGCTCATGGGCGGCTCCTCGGTCGGTGCGTGGCTGCGCGCAGGGTCGGCGCCCGGGGGTCCGCAGTCAACGTTCGTCCGGGCTCGTCTCAGGCGGCGGGACGGTCGTGAGACGTCATGTCCGCATCGTGGGACGCCCGCCCTGGACCGTTGCCCCTCCCCGGCCGCCTTCCTACCTTCCGGGCCGGTCACGAGACCCGACGACAAGCCCTGGCTGGTCGGGCAGCAACCCTCCGGACGTGGCGGGGTGCTCCAGGTGATGACCCGGCACGACACCCCCGTCGTGCAAGCACGGACGACCGACGCGCGCACCGTCCCGCGCACCGAAGGAGCACCCATGACGCCCGCACCGCACGCCCCGGCGGTGACGCCGTGACGCGGTACCTCGCCCGCCGACTCGGCCTCGCCGTGCTCGTGCTGTGGGCGGCGTACACCGTGTCGTTCGTCGTGCTCTACGCGCTGCCCGGCGACCCCGTGTCGATCATGTACGGCGGCGACTCGACCGACGTGACCCCTGAGCAGCTCGACGCGCTGCGCGCCGAGTACGGGCTCGACCAGCCGCTGCCCCAGCAGTACGTGACGCAGCTGCTCGACGCGGTGCGCGGCGACCTCGGCACGTCGGTCGTGAGCAAGCAGCCGGTCACGACGCTCCTGGCCCAGGCGATCCCGCCCACCGCCGCGATCGCGGGCGCCGCGCTGCTGCTCGCGGTCGTCGGCGGCGGGACGCTCGCGGTCGTCGCGACCGCGACCCGCAACCGCGCGCTCGCCGGGTTCCTGCTGTCGCTGCCGCCGCTCGGCGTCGCGATCCCGTCGTTCTGGTTCGGCCTGACGCTCGTGCAGTGGTTCTCGTTCCAGCTGCCGATCTTCCCGGCGCTCGGCAACCAGGGCTTCGCGTCGATCGTGCTGCCCGCCGTGACGCTCGCGCTGCCGACGTCGGCGATCATCGCGCAGCTGCTGTCGCGCAGCCTGCTGCACACCCTGCGCGAGCCGTACGTCGACACCGCGGTGGCCAAGGGAGCGGGCCGGGTGCGCGTGCACCTGCGGCACGCGCTGCGCAACGCGGCCCTGCCCGCGCTCACGGCGACGGGCCTGGTCGTCGGCGGGCTGCTCTCGGGGGCGGTCGTCACGGAGACCGTGTTCTCGCGGGCCGGGCTCGGGCGCCTCACGGCGACGTCGGTGGCCGCGCAGGACATCCCCGTCGTGCAGGGCGTCGTGCTCGTCGCCGCGACGGTCTACGTGCTCACCAACCTGCTCGTCGACGTCGTCTACCCGCTGCTCGACCCGCGCATCGTGACGGGCGGCCGCGCGGCAGGCGTCACGCCCGAGCCCGACGACGCGGGCCGCACGGCT
>NZ_JAAXOY010000579.1 GCF_012396155.1 Cellulomonas septica
CGACCTTCTCCCAGTGGAGCAGGTCGTCGGTCTTCGCGGCGGCGAGGTGGCTGCCGAACACCCAGATCTCGTCGTCCGCCGTGACGACCGACGGGTCGTGCACGGAGACGTCCTGGAAGGTCGGCGGAGCGCTGGACGGCGTCGGCGGCGGCGACCTTGGCGGCCTCGGCGGCGGCGAGCGCGACGGTGTAGTCCTCGCCGGCCTTCTGGACGGCCAGCTGGGCGGCGTCGGACTGCGCGGAGAGCTGCGCGAGGCGCAGCTCCATCTCGGCGACGGAGCGGGACGCGGCGTCGACCGCGCGGCGCGCGTCGCGGACGTCCTGCGCGGACGGGGGCGTCGGGTCGGCGGCGGCGACGTCGGCTCCGATGATCCCGGAGGTGGCGACGACGACCGCGGCGGTCACCAGCCGGAGGGTCCGCCGGGGCACCCGGCGTCGGCCCTCGTCGGCACCGAGCACGCTGTCGAACCGCACCACTGCACTTCCTCCGGACGCTCGCACGGGCCCCTCCCCGGGCCTGTTCGCGGTTCGACGCTACCCACGTGAGTCACAGAAGTGAACACAAGTCACACGAGCAACACGAGTCACACCGTTGTGGTTAGGGACGTATCGGACGAACGCTCACCCGTTCGGCCGAGATCGCCCTGTCGGGGCGTCGCGCACCCGTTCCGCTCGTCTCACATCACGGGACGGCTGTGTCATCCTGCGGATGGTCGCTCGTACTCTCGGTCCCATGACCCGTCGAATGTGTCGCTGACCAGCGCACGTTCGGCATGCCCGCGGACAGGTGACCGGTCGCCCCGGCCCCCCGCGACGAGCCAGACGCTCGACACGTGCGCCCCTCCACCCCCTTCCGCGGGACGGACGTCGGCTGCCCGAGCTCCCCGCGGACCGAGCACCCACGGATCCCCGAGAGAGAGCAGACCGATGAGCAACGAGAGCTGGAGCTTCGAGACCCGCCAGATCCACGCGGGCCAGGCCCCCGACGCGAGCACGGGCGCGCGTGCCCTGCCGATCTACCAGACGACGTCGTACGTCTTCGACTCCGCGCAGCAGGCCGCGGACCGGTTCGCGCTCAAGGAGCTCGGCCCGATCTACACGCGCATCGGCAACCCGACGACCGAGGTCGTCGAGAACCGCATCGCGAACCTCGAGGGCGGCGTCGGCGCGCTCCTCGTCGCCTCGGGCCAGGCGGCCGAGACGTTCGCGATCCTCAACATCGCCGAGGCGGGCGACCACGTGGTCGCGAGCCCCTCGCTCTACGGCGGCACGTACAACCTGCTGCACTACACGCTGCCGAAGCTCGGCATCGAGACGACGTTCGTCGAGGACCCGCACGACGCCGAGTCGTGGCGCGCGGCCGTCCGCCCCAACACCAAGCTGTTCTTCGCGGAGACGATCCCGAACCCGAAGTCCGACGTCCTCGACATCGAGCTCGTCGCGGACGTCGCGCACGAGAACGGCGTCCCCCTGATCGTCGACAACACCGTCGCGACGCCGTACCTCATCAACCCGCTGCAGTGGGGCGCCGACGTCGTCGTGCACTCGGCGACGAAGTACCTGGGCGGGCACGGCTCCGCGATCGCCGGCGTCATCGTCGACGCGGGCCGCTTCGACTACACCGCCGACCCGGAGAAGTTCCCGGGCTTCAGCAAGCCCGACCCGTCGTACCACGGCCTGGTCATCGGCGAGGCGCTCGGCAAGGACGGCGTCTTCGGCGTCAACCTCTCCTACATCCTCAAGGCGCGCATCCAGCTCCTGCGCGACCTGGGCGCCGCGGCCTCGCCGTTCAACGCGTTCCTCATCGCGCAGGGCATCGAGACGCTGTCGCTGCGCGTCGAGCGGCACGTCGCGAACGCGCAGAAGGTCGCCGAGTGGCTCGAGGCGCGCGAGGACGTCGTGACGGTCCACTACGCGGGCCTCGAGTCGTCGCCGTGGCACGCCAACCAGCTCAAGTACGCGCCCCGCGGCGCGGGCGCCGTCCTGGCGTTCGAGATCGAGGGCGGCAGCGAGGCGGGTCAGGCGTTCGTGTCGGCGCTCGAGCTGCACTCGAACGTCGCGAACATCGGTGACGTCCGCTCGCTCGTCATCCACCCCGCGTCGACGACGCACAGCCAGCTCACGCCCGAGGAGCAGCTCCGGTCCGGCGTGACGCCGGGCCTGGTCCGGCTCGCGGTCGGCATCGAGCACGTCGACGACATCCTCGCCGACCTCGACGCGGGCTTCCGGGCCGCCAAGGGCGCCTGACCCGTGCCGTCGTCCCCGCCGCCGCCCCACGGCGAGCCCGCCCACGGCTCGCCCGCCGCGCGCG
>NZ_JAAXOY010000058.1 GCF_012396155.1 Cellulomonas septica
GTGCACGGCCTGGCCGACCGCCGCGGCGCCGCCCGTGAGGCCGTCGAGGCGCTGCGCCGCACGGGCCTGCCCGAGCCCGAGCTGCGCGCGCGGCAGTACCCGCACGAGCTCTCGGGCGGCATGCGGCAGCGCGTGCTCATTGCGATCGCGCTCGTCGCGCAGCCACGCCTGCTCGTCGCAGACGAGCCGACCAGCGCGCTCGACGTGACGGTCCAGCGCCGGATCCTCGACCACCTCGACGAGCTCACCGCCGCGACCGGCACGGGCGTCCTGCTCATCACGCACGACCTCGGCGTCGCCGCCGACCGGGCCGACCGGATCGTCGTGATGTCCCGCGGCCGGGTCGTCGAGACGGGGACACCCGACGAGGTCCTCGGGTCGCCGCGCGAGGCGTACACGCGCGCCCTCCTCGCGGCCGCGCCGTCGCTCCGGGGCGCTCGCCGCGCGACAGCGGTCCGTCCGGTGACGGTCCCCGCGGCGCGTGTCCCTGCGGTGCGCGCCCCCTCGACGACCGGCGGCCCGACGGGCACGCCCGCGCCACCCGCGCTCGAGGTGCGCGGGCTCGTCAAGGACTTCCCGCTGCCGCGCGCCGGTCGGGACGGCACCGGCGTCCTGCACGCCGTCAACGACGTGTCCTTCGCGGTTCCCCGCGGCCGAACGCTCGCGCTCGTCGGCGAGTCCGGGTCGGGCAAGTCGACGACCGCGCGCCTCGCGCTGCGCCTCACAGAGCCGACCGCCGGGACGGTCCACGTCGACGGCACCGACGTGACGCGGTCCCGCGGCGCGCAGCTCCGCGCGCTGCGGCGCCGGCTCCAGGTCGTGCAGCAGAACCCGTACGCGTCGCTCGACCCGCGCTGGACCGTCGAGCGGATCGTCACCGAGCCGCTGCGCGCGTTCCGCGTCGGCGACCGCCGCGAGCGCGCGGCCCGTGCGGCCGAGCTGCTCGACCTCGTCGCGCTCCCCACCTCGGCGCTGCACCGCCACCCGGCCGAGCTCTCGGGCGGTCAGCGGCAGCGTGTCGCGATCGCGCGGGCGCTGTCTGTCCGCCCGGACATCGTCGTGCTCGACGAGCCGGTGTCCGCGCTCGACGTCTCCGTCCAGGCCCAGATCCTCGACCTGCTCGCCGACCTGCAGCGCGACCTCGCCGTGTCCTACCTGTTCATCTCGCACGACCTCGCCGTCGTCCGGCAGGTCGCGCACGACGTCGTCGTGCTGCGGCACGGGCGGGTCGTCGAGCAGGGCGACGTCGAGTCGGTGTTCGCGCGCCCCTCCCACCCGTACACGACCGAGCTGCTCGAGGCGATCCCCGGCACGTCCGTGCGCGCCGAGCACCGAGGAGGTGAGCGATGACCGCCTGGTGTCCCGGCCGTCGCCGCCCCCGGCGCTAGTGCGCCACCGCCCCCGCACCGTCCTGGAGAGACCCCATGTCGCAGTTCCCCTCCCCCGCTCGCACGCGCGTCCTGCGCGTCGCGGCGTCCGCCCTCGCGCTCGGCCTCGCCCTGGCCGCGTGCAGCTCCGGCTCCCCCGCGGGCACCGAGCCGTCCTCGTCCGCGTCGAGCGGTCCCGTCGACGGCGGCGACCTCGTGTTCGCGATCGGCAACGACCCCATCTCGCTCAACCCGTCCGGCACCGGCTCGGGCAACGA
Source organism: Cellulomonas septica (assembly GCF_012396155.1). Taxonomy (GTDB): domain Bacteria; phylum Actinomycetota; class Actinomycetes; order Actinomycetales; family Cellulomonadaceae; genus Cellulomonas; species Cellulomonas septica. The sequence goes on from NZ_JAAXOY010000058.1 coordinate 1,646, forward strand.
CACGCTCTACGTGACGCGCCAGCTCGTCGACTCCCTGCTGTGGCAGGACCCGGCGGACGGTTCGCTCGAGCCGTGGCTCGCGACCGAGTGGTCGTCGAACGACGACGCGACCGAGCACACCTTCACGCTCCGCGACGACGTGACGTTCTCCGACGGCACGCCGCTCACCGCGGAGTCCGTCAAGGCGACCTTCGACGACATCGTCGCCGCGGGCGCCAAGAGCAGTGCCGCACCGTCGTTCGTCGGCTACACCGGCACGACCGTCGTCGACGAGCACACCGTGACCGTCGCGTTCGGCACGCCCAACGCCGCGTTCCCGCAGGCCGTCAGCACGGTCGCGCTCGGCATCGTCGCCGCGTCGACGATCGCCGTCCCCTTCGACGACCGTGCCGACGGTGCGGCCGTCGTCGGCACCGGACCGTTCGTGCTCGACCACTACACGAAGGACACCGAGACGGTCCTCGAGGCGCGCGACGACTACGCGTGGGCACCCGAGGCGCGCACCGACGCCGGCGCGCCGCACGTCGACTCCGTGACCTTCCAGGTCGCACCCGAGGCCAGCGTCCGCACGGGCTCGCTCACGTCGGGCCAGGTCCAGGTCATCGGCGGCGTCCAGCCGACCGACATCGCGACGCTCGAGCAGTCGGGCTTCCCGCTCGTCCACCGCGCCAACCCCGGCATCACGTTCGGCCTCACGTTCAACGGCGCGTCCCCGCTGGGCAGCGACCCGGCGGTGCGTGAGGCGATCGGCCTCGCGATCGACCCGACCGAGGTGCGCGACACCGCGCTCACGGACGGATTCGCGGTCGCCACGAGCGTGCTCGCCAGCACGACGCCGGGCGTCGCCGACGTGAGCGAGCACCTCGAGTCCGACCCGGACCAGGCCGCCGAGGTGCTCGAGGACGCCGGCTGGGAGAAGGGTGCCGACGGCGTCTACGCGAAGGACGGCGTGCGCCTCGCGCCGACGCTCGTCTGGATCACGAACTTCTCGCCGAACCAGACGTCCGTCGAGCTGCTCCAGGCCGAGCTCAAGGCGGTTGGCATCGACGTCACGCTCTGGTCGGGCGCCGTCCCGGACTTCCAGGCGAAGCTCAAGTCGGGTGAGTTCGACCTCGTGTGGGGCAACCTGTCACGCGCCGACGGCGACGTCCTGCGCACGCAGTACTCGACCGCCGCGACGAACTACTACCGGATCGACGACCCCGAGCTCGAGGGCCTGCTGCAGGAACAGCTCGCGACCAGCGACCCGGCGGCCCGTGACGCGGTGCTCGCGGAGGCGCAGGAGCGGCTCGTGTCGCAGCACTGGGTCCTGCCGGTGCACGAGCTGACGACGTACCTCGGCCTGTCGCCCGACGTGCACGGCGTCGAGCTCGGCGCCGACTCGCGGCTCGACCAGCTCACGACCGCCTGGCTCGACTGACCGCGCGACCGACGGCGAGAGGGGCGGGAGCGGCCACGACGGCGCTCCCGCCCTTCGCGTCGCACGGAGGTGCTGCGCTGCCGTGCGGCGGCGCCGCGGTGCTGCGGTGCCGCCCTGCTGCGGTGCTGCACTGCTGCCGTGACGCGGTGCTGCCGTGGGAGGCGGCGTCAGCGCTCGGCCGGAACCCGCCGACGCCTCACCAGGACCAGGTCGTCACGGTGCACGAGCTCGCGGTCGTAGCCGGGCCCCAGGTCGTCCCGCAGGTCCGACGTCGTGCGGCCCAGCAGGTCGGGCACCTCGTCGGAGGCGTACGCGACGAGCCCACGCGCGACGACGGTCCCGTCCGGTCCCACGATCTCGACGGGGTCACCCGCGTCGAACGTCCCCTCGACACCCGTGACGCCCGCCGGCAGGAGCGACGTCCGCCGCTCGACGACGGCCCGCACGGCCCCCTCGTCGAGCACGAGCCGCCCGCGCGTCCGCGCCGCGTGCGCGAGCCAGAGCAGCCGGATCGACGACCGCCGGCCGGTCGCGGCGAACCACGTCCCGACGTCGTCGCCCGCGAGCGCGGCACGCGCCTGGCCCGCCGACGTCAGCACCACCGGGATGCCCGACTGCGTCGCGATCGCGACCGACTCGAGCTTGGTGACCATGCCGCCCGTGCCCACGGCGCTGCCGCGAGACGACACGTCGACGCCGTCCAGGTCGCGCGGACCGGCGACGTGCGTGAGTCGCCGCGACCCCGGACGCGACGGCGGGCCGGTGTACAGCGCGTCGACGTCGGTGAGCAGCACGAGCGCGTCCGCGTGCACCAGGTGCGACACGAGCGCCGCGAGCCGGTCGTTGTCGCCGAAGCGGATCTCGTCCGTGGCGACCGCGTCGTTCTCGTTGATGATCGGCACCACGCCGAGGTCGAGCAGCCGGGTCAGCGACCGGTGCGCGTTGCGGTAGTGCCCGCGCCGCACGGTGTCCTCCGCGGTCAGCAGCACCTGCCCGACCCGCAGCCCGTGGTCCGCGAACGCCTTCGTGTAGTGCGCGACGAGCAGCCCCTGCCCGACCGACGCGGCGGCCTGCTGCGTCGCGAGGTCCCGGGGCCGCGCCGCCAGCCCGAGCGGCCCGATGGCCGCCGCGATGGCCCCCGACGACACGAGCACGACCTGCCCGCCCGCGTTCCGCCGCTCGGCGAGCACGTCGACGAGCGCGCGCAGCCGCTCGGGGTCGAGGCGCCCGTCCGGGCTCGTGAGCGACGACGACCCCACCTTGACGACCACCCGCGCGGCGGCGGGCAGCTGCTGGCGGTCGTGCAGGGGTGCGGCGCTCACGTCGGCATTCTGCCCCGGCGACCCCGGATCACCGCGGACGCATCCGCGCGCCGGACGGCGCCTCCGCGAGCCCGTGTAGCGTCAGTCGGCGTCCGGGTCCGTCCAGACGCCGTGCTCGCGCTCGGACCACAGCTCGTCACGGGCCGCGGTCTTGGCGTCCATGCGCTCGCGGTACTCCTGTCGCTTCTCGCCACGGGTCGGGCGCGACCGGTCCTCGAGGCGCACGTCGGAGCCGCGCGGGCCACCGAGCAGCTCGGCGCCCGTCATGAGGGTGGGCTCCCAGTCGAACACGACCGCGTTGGTGTCCGGACCGATCCGCACCTCGTCCCCCGCGACCGCGCCGGCCGAGTACAGCGCGTCCTCGACGCCGAGCCGCGCGAGGCGGTCGGCGAGGTAGCCGACGGCCTCGTCGTTGGAGAAGTCGGTCTGCCGGACCCAGCGCTCGGGCTTCTCGCCGCGGACGGCGAACCAGACGGCGCCGCCACCCTCGCGGCGCGTGACGGTGAACCCGGAGTCGTCGACGGCCTTCGGCCGCAGCACCACGCGCGTGGCCTCAGGCACCGGAGCCTCGCGACGGGCCCGCTCGACGCGCTCGGCGAGCGCGAACGTGAGCGGGCGCAGACCCTCGTGGCTGGCGGTCGAGATCTCGAACACGGGCAGGCCGCGCGCCTCGAGCTCGGGCTTGACCATGTCGGCGAGGTCGCGCGCCTCGGGCACGTCGATCTTGTTGAGCACGACGATGCGCGGGCGGTCGGCGAGCGGGACGCGCCCGCCCTCGATCCCGAGGTCGCCGGCGTAGGCCGCGAGCTCGGACTCGATGACGTCGAGGTCGGAGATCGGGTCACGGTCGGGCTCGAGCGTCGCGCAGTCGAGCACGTGCACGATGACGGCGCAGCGCTCGATGTGCCGGAGGAACTCCAGCCCGAGCCCGCGCCCCTGCGACGCACCCGGGATGAGCCCCGGGACGTCGGCGACGGTGTAGCGCGCCGACCCCGCCTGCACGACGCCGAGGTTCGGCACGAGCGTGGTGAACGGGTAGTCGGCGATCTTGGGACGAGCGGCGGAGATCGCCGCGACCAGGCTCGACTTGCCCGCCGACGGGTACCCGACGAGCGCGACGTCGGCGATCGTCTTGAGCTCGAGGACGACGTCGAGGGCGTCGCCCGGCTCGCCGAGCAGCGCGAAACCCGGGGCCTTGCGCCGCTGCGACGCGAGGGCGGCGTTGCCCAGCCCGCCGCGACCGCCGGCCGCGACGACGAAGCGCGCACCGAGGCCGACGAGGTCCGCGAGCACCTCGCCGTCGGTGCCCTTGACGACCGTGCCGTCGGGGACGCCGAGCACGAGGTCCTGACCCGTCGAGCCGGACCGGTGGTCGCCCATGCCCTGCGTGCCGGACGGCGCGTGCCGGTGCGGCAGGTGGTGGAACTCGAGCAGCGTCGTGACCTGGGGATCGACCTCCAGGATCACGGAACCGCCGTTGCCGCCGTTGCCCCCGTCGGGGCCGGCGAGCGGCTTGAACTTCTCACGGTGGATGGACGCACACCCGTGCCCACCGTCACCGCCGGTCGCGTGCAGCACGACCCGGTCGACGAACGTCGCCACGGCTGTCCTCCTGTCCGGCCCCGGACCTCACCGGAGCGCTCTCGTGATCGTCACACGACGAAGGGGCGCACCGCACCGGTGCGCCCCTTCGTCGACTGCTGGGTGGTTCGTCAGGCCACGGAGCCCACGGTCGGCCTGTGCCGCCGCTCCGCTCCCGGTGAGTGCCGCTGTGCGGCCCTCCCCGTGCACTGCGCTCTGGCTCAGGCCTCGACCGCGACGATGTCGATGACCTTGCGGCCACGACGCGTGCCGAACGTGACGGCACCCGGGGCCAGCGCGAAGAGCGTGTCGTCGCCGCCACGGCCCACGTTGTTGCCGGGGTGGAAGTGCGTGCCGCGCTGGCGGACGATGATCTCGCCGGCCTTGACGACCTGCCCGCCGAAGCGCTTGACGCCGAGGCGCTGCGCGTTGGAGTCGCGACCGTTGCGCGAGGAGCTCGCGCCCTTCTTGTGTGCCATGACGAACCTGCTCTCTAGCTGCTGCGTAAGTCGGGGGCCGCGGCGTCAGTGCGCCGCGGGGAAGCTCACTTGATGCCGGTGACCTTGATGCGGGTCAGCTGCTGGCGGTGACCCTGGCGCTTGCGGTAACCGGTCTTGTTCTTGTACTTGAGGATGTCGATCTTGGGACCCTTCTCGTCCCGCACGACCTCCGCCGTCACCTTCACCTTGGCCAGGGCCGCGGCGTCGGTGGTGACCTTCTCGCCGTCGACGAGGAGCAGAGCCGTCAGCTCGACGGTGGAGCCGGCCTGCGCGGCGAGGCGGTCGACGACGACGACGTCGCCCACGGCGACCTTCTCCTGGCGGCCGCCAGCCTTCACGATCGCGTACACCACGTTGCTGCTCATCTCTGCTCGTCGAACTGCTCGGTCAAAAGTCTGCCGGTGCCTGCCTGCGCCCGCGCACGTCCCGCAGCGTCCGGGGGCCCGGTCCGAGGGGAGTCGCGTCGACGCCGTTGCGGCGGCACACATGACCAGCGCGCACACGACGCGCCGACGTTCTAGGGTACGGACCGCGTGAGCCAGGGTCAAACCGCGGCGGGGGGCGACGCTGGTCACACCGCCGGGGCTGCGAGCCGCGACTCCAACCCGCGCACGACGAGGTCCACCCCGAACGCGAAGCGCGCGTCGGCGGCGTCGTCGGCGTGGGGCCGGCCCTGCTCCTCCACCACGAACCCGACGACGAACGCCAGCAGCGTCGACCACGCGCGGGTCGCGTCCTGCTCGCCGAACCCGGCGTCGACGAGGATCGACATCGGCAGCTCGACCCACCCGCGCAGGCGCTCGTCGGTGACGTACGTCCCGCTGAAGACCCGGGCTCCGTCGCGACGACCGAGGAGCGCGGCCCGGAACCGGTCGGCGGAGACGCGCAGGCAGTCCTGCCACGGCTCCCCGACGAGGTCGCGCATCTCCGGCTCGGCGGCGTCGATGAGGTCGCGCAGCATGGTCGTGGCCATCTCGTCGAGCAGCGCCGCCTTGCTGGGCACGTGCCAGTAGAGAGCCGCCACCTGGACACCCAGGTCCCCCGCGAGGCGACGCAGGGTGAGGCCGTCGAGTCCGACCTCGTCGAGGAGGTCGAGCGCGCGCCGGACGATCCGGTCCCGGTCGAGTCGCTGGACCATCGCACCTCCTCGGCCGTCCGCCCTGCCGCGGGACCGCCCCGCGCGGCACCACCTTGACAACTGAACGTCGTTCAACGCAACCTGAACATCGTTCAATGAACAACGTTCAGGAGGTCTTCCATGCGCACCACGGTCGTCGTCAACCACCCCTACGACGGGAGCTTCTGCCACGCGCTCGCCCACGCCGCCGAGCGGGGTGCGCGGCGGGCGGGCCACGCGACCGAGGTCCTCGATCTCGACGCTCTCGGCTTCGACCCGGTGATGCGCCGCACCGACCTCGCCGCGTGGCGCGAGCACCGCGCCATCGACCCGCTGGTGCTCGACCTGCAGACCCGCATCGACGCGACCGACCACCTCGTGCTCGTGCACCCCGTGTGGTGGGAGACCGCGCCGGCCGTGATGAAGGGGTTCTTCGACAAGGTGCTCGTGCCCGGCTGGGCGTACGACGACGGCATCCTGGGGCTCCCGCGCGCGCGGTTCGGGCGCCTGCGCCGCGTGACCGTCGCCACGACCATGACCACGCCGGGCCCCGCCTACCGCTGGCTGTTCGGCAACACCGTCCAGAAGGCGTCGGTGCGCGGCGTCTGGCAGAAGATGGGCGTCCCCGCGCGCTGGCTCAGCCATCCGCGCGTGGCCGACGTCTCCCCCGCGCGTCGCGACCGGTGGTTGGTCCGCATCGAGGACCGGGTCGCCGGGGTGCGTCTGGAGCACCGCGACGACCTCGCGGTCACCGCCTCCTGAGCACCGCGGTGATCGGCGCGCGCGCCGACCGACGTGCAGGGCGTCCGCGTCCGGATGCGGCGGGAGGTGCGCCGACCTAGCCTCGCCAGGTCGGACCAGTCGGGCAAGAGGCGTCCCGCAGCCGCCGCGTCCCCCAGGAGGCGTCGTGTCCCAGGACCCGTCCCGCAGCCGCAGCACCACCGAGGCCGCACCCGATCCCGAAGACCCGCGCAAGCCGGACTCCGTCGGCGACATCGACAAGCCGTCGTGGAAGTACGTCGCGCGCAAGACGTTCCGCGAGTTCCTCGCCGACGAGTGCACGGACCAGGCCGCGGCGCTCACCTACTACGCGGTGCTCGCGATCGCGCCCGCGCTGCTGGCGGTCGTGTCGGTGCTCGGCCTCGTGGGCGACCCGGAGCAGACGCTCAACCGTGTCATGGACCTCGTGGGCGACCTCGGTGCGCCCGACCAGGCCGCCGAGACGGTGCAGCCGATCGTCGAGGCCGCGACCTCGAACACCAAGGCAGGGCTGGCGCTGATCCTCGGCGTGCTCCTCGCGCTGTGGTCCGCGTCGGGCTACGTCGCGGCGTTCGGGCGCGGCATGAACCGCGTGTACGAGGTCGAGGAGGGCCGGCCGATCTGGAAGCTGCGCCCGGTCATCCTGCTCATCACGCTCGTCCTCGTCGTGATCGCCGTGCTGACCGTCGCGGCGATGGTGCTGTCCGGCCCGGTCGCGCGGACCATCGGCGACGCCGTCGGGCTCAGCGACACGGCCGTGACCGTCTGGAACGTGCTCAAGTGGCCCGTCGTCGTCGCGCTCGTGGTGATCGCGATCGCGCTGCTGTACCACGGCACGCCCAACGTGCGGCAGCCGAAGTTCCGCTGGATCAGCGTCGGTGCGACCGTCGCGCTGATCGTCTGGGTCGTCGCGTCCGTCGCGTTCGGCTTCTACGTCACGACGTTCGCGTCCTACGACGCGACGTACGGCTCGCTCGCCGGCGTCGTCGTGTTCCTGCTGTGGCTGTGGATCAGCAACCTCGCGCTGCTGTTCGGCGCCGAGCTCGACGCCGAGCTCGAGCGGGGCCGCGAGCTGCAGGGCGGCATCGAGGCCGAGGAGACGATCCAGCTCCCCGCACGCGACACCAAGGCGAGCGACAAGAAGGCCGCAAAGGCCGCCGAGGACGTCCGCCGGGGTCGCGAGCTGCGCGAGCGCGCGAGCCGCGGCCGGAAGGACGACGACGCACGCGACGACCGCACGCGGCGCTGACGGCGCAGCCGCAGCGACGACGACGCCCGCACCGGAGATCGGTGCGGGCGTCGTCGTGAGCGGTGCCGGTGGTCCGGCGCCGGCGATCAGTCCTGCGTCGTCTGCGCGGGCTCCTCGTCGTCGCCGGCGTCCTCGAAGAGGTCGGGCGACACGGGGGTGAGCTCGAGCGGCTCGAGCGGCTCGTCGGCGGCCTCCGCCTCCGTGCGCGCGGTCTCGTCGACGTCGGCGGCGCTCGGCGCACCCGCCGGGGCGACAC
>NZ_JAAXOY010000580.1 GCF_012396155.1 Cellulomonas septica
CGCCCTGCTCGGGCTCGCGATCGCCCTCATGACCTTCGGCGTGCCGGAGGCCGTGTCGTACGCGGTCGCGCGGCACCCGCGGCTGGTCCGGGTCGCGGCGCGCAACGGCGCGGTCATCGTCGTGCTCGCGGGCCTGCTCGCGACCGGGGCCGTGTTCGCGGCGCGCGAGTGGCTGTCGGGCGGCGACCTCGAGATCCAGAAGCTCATGGCGGTCGCGTCCCTCGCGGTGCTGCCGACGCTCCTGCTGGGCGTCCTGCGCGGCATCGCGTCCGGCCTGCAGCGCTGGGCCATGGTCGCGTGGGAGAAGGTGCTCGCGTCCGGCCTCCGTCTGGCCGTGCTGATCCCGCTGTGGCTCACCGGCCACCTCACGCCGTTCACGGCGACCGTCGTGCTCGCCGTCATGCCCGTCATGGGCGCGCTCGCGTACCTCACGCTGCCCCGACGGCTGCCGCCCGCCGAGCCCGACACCGAGGGCCTGGCGTCGACCCGCGCGCTCACCGGGTACGGCCTGCGGCTCTGGATCGGCACGATCTCCGGGATCCTGCTGTCCCGCGTCGACCAGACGATCATGACCCCGCTGAGCAGCGCCTACGAGCTCGGCCTCTACGTCGTCGCGGTCAACGTGAGCGAGCTCCCGCTCGTGATCCACCGGGCCGTGCGCGACGTGACGTTCGTGACCGACGCGAGCCGCTCCGAGGACGCGCGCCTCGCCGCGGCCGCCCGCATCTCCACGCTCATCTGCACGGTCGTCGCGCTCGTCCTCGGCGGCACGATGATCTGGTGGCTCCCGCTGCTGTTCGGCGAGGAGTTCGCGCCCGCCGTGCCCATCGCCTGGTTGCTGCTGGTCGCGGTCGTCATCAGCACGCCCGGGTCCATCGCCGGTGCCGGCCTGTCCGCCCGCGGCCGCCCGGGCCTGCGCAGCATCGCGCTCGTCATCGCGTGCGTCCTCAACATCGGCCTGCTGGTCCTGCTCGTCCCGACGTACGGGGCGATGGGCGCCGCGTGGGCGACGCTGCTCGGCTACGTCGTCTCGTCCGGCCTGAACCAGTGGTTCCTCAAGCGGCTGTTCGGCGTCTCGATGCTGTCGTTCTACGGCGTCCGCCGCACGGACCTGACGATCCTGCGCGGCTACGCGGGCTCGCTGGTCGGCGGCGTCACCCGCCGCCTGCGCCCCCGCCGCTGACGCGTCTCAGACCAGGCCGACCGCGCGGGCCATGCCGTCGACGAGGTGCGCGGACGTGAACCGGTCCTCGACGGCCTGTCGCGCGCGCTGACCGAGCGCGACGGCCGCGTCCGGGTCGTCGAGCAACCCGAGCACGCGGTCCGCGAGGTCCGTCGGCTCCTGCGGCTCGACCAGCAGCGCGGTCTCGCCGTCGCGGTGGTAGTCCTCGTGGCCGGGCGTCGCCGTGAGCACGACGGGCCGCGCGGTCGCCATCGACTCGAGGCTCACGGTGAGCCCGGACATGTGCAGGTTGGGCCGCGTCGCGATCGCGACGACGCTGGCGCGCGCGTACAGGTCCCGCAGCTCGGTGTGCGACAGCCGCGGCACCTTCGTCACCCCGGGCGGCGCGGGCACGTCGGACGCGTTCTGCACGACGATCTCGGCGTCCGGCCGTGCCTCGTGCACGCGCGACAGCGCGGCGAACAGGGTGGTGGGGTCCCGGTCCCGGTCGCCGCCGACGCTCACGACGAGCGGTGCCGGCGCGGGCGGCTGCGCGGAGAAGAACTCGTGGTCGACGCCGAACGTGAAGAACGACACCGGCGGACCCGACCGGCCCAGCGCGGCCTGGAGCGGCTCGACCTGCGCGCGGCTGTTGACGAACACGCCGTCCATGCGCCGCAGCACGTCGAGCGCACCGCGCACCCGGTCGGACGACGGGTCGATCTCGAGGGCGTCCGTGAGCCAGATCGTCCCGGCGAACATGCGGGCGTGCGGGGACAGGACGAGCATGCGGCGCGCGAGGTTCTCGTCCCACGCGATCCCGACGTCGGTGCGGCCGCGGTGCGGCACCGCAATACCGAGGCCCTCGACGAGAATCCGATTGTCACCGAAATCGCCCGTCGGCTCGCTGTCGACGACGAGATGCAGGCGGAGTTCTTCGCCAACCTGATCTCGGCCGCATTCGACCTGGCTCCCGACCAGACCATGCGCGCCATTGCCGACCGGGTCGCCGACTTCCGGGTGCCGGAGGTGGTGCTCGCCGACGGCAGCAGCAGTGACGACGCGCTGGCCGCGGCCGGAATCTACGACCGCGCCAAGGAGCCCGAGCTGGTCTTCGGCCCGCTGCTGGCGCAGTGGAAGGTCTTCT
>NZ_JAAXOY010000581.1 GCF_012396155.1 Cellulomonas septica
CCTGCCTCGACACCCGCGTCGACGCACGCACCGCTCAGCCGCCGCTGCTGCTGGACGTCCCCGCCGACCCCGACCCACATCGTCCGGTGCGAGAACACGCCAGCACCGCGCAGCGCCAGCGTGAACGGTGCGCGGTCCCGCGCGACCGCGGCGAGGTCGGCCACCAGGCCCGGCACGGCGCCGTCGGGCAGCTCGCCGTAGAAGGCCGCCGTCAGGTGCCACGTCTCGCGGGCGGACCAGCGCACCGCGCTCGACGCCCCGGCCGGACCGCCCCGGACGGTCGCGAGCGCGAGGTCGAGGTGGTCGAGGACGTCGTCGGGCGGCCACACGGCCGCGAAGAGCCTCATGGCGCCACCGCACGGCTCGGGATCGGGTCGACGGAGGCGGCGACCCCGGGTGTGCGGGCGGACGACGGTGCTGCAGAGGGCATCGTGACGGCGTTCGTCGGTACGCCGGGACCATCACCAGAGGTCGGGCTGCCCGACCGCGGACGAGCAGAGTAGCGCGGCCCCGACCGCAGCGCCGCGGGCACGTCCCGTCAGCGCTGGGCTCGGGCGCGTCCCGTCACCGCTGGGCTCGGGCGCGTCTCGTCAGCGCTGTGCGCGGATGCCGCACGTCAGCGCTGGGCGCGGGCGCTCGCGTAGAGGCAGACCGTCGCCGCCGTGGCGAGGTTGAGGGACTCGGCACGGCCCCGGATCGGGACACGGACGACGGCGTCCGCCAGCGCGCGGTCCTCGTCGCGCAGGCCCCACGCCTCGTTGCCGAAGACCCACGCGGTCGGCGCCGCGAGGTCCGGCACGCCGTCGGGTGCGCCTCCCGCGACGTCGAGCAGGTCGTCGATGTCGTGCTCGCCCGTGCCGTCGGCCGCCAGCACGCTCACGCCGCGGTCGCGCAGCGCCGCGACGGCGGACGCGAGGTCGGCACCCGTCGCGACCGGGAGGTGGAACAGGGACCCGGCGGTGGAGCGCACCACCTTGGGGTTGTGCAGGTCGACGCTCTCGCGCGTCAGGACGACGGCGTCGGCGCCCGCGGCGTCGGCCGCCCGCACGACCGTCCCGGCGTTCCCGGGGTCCCGGACGTGCGCGAGCAGCGCCACCAGGCGCGGACGGCTCGCGACGACGTCGTCCAGGCCGACGTCGACCTGGTCCGCGACCGCGAGGACGCCCTGCGCGTCGGCGCTCATCGCGTCGAGCACCTCGGGCGTGCCGGTCCGGGCGACGACCCCCCGCCCACCCGCGGCGGACACGATCTCGCCGTACCGCTCGGCGGCCGCGTCGGTGACGTACAGCTCGCGCACGCGCACGTGCTCGGCGCGCACAGCCTCGCGCACGGCTTGCGGTCCCTCGACGAGGAACCGCCCCGACCGCGCACGCGCCGGACGCCCGGCCAGCGCCCGCACTGCCTTCACCCGCTCGGCGCGGGGGTTGGTCAGCTCGGGCATCGGCCGGGCGTCCGGGGAGGTGCTGTGCTGCTGCGAGGCAGTCGTCACGCAGCCGACGGCGCGTTGACGTCGGCGGGCAGCGCGTCCTTGGCGACCTGGACGAGGGCGTTGAACGCCGCCGCGTCGTTGACCGCGAGGTCCGCGAGGACACGACGGTCGACCTCGACACCCGCGAGCTTGAGGCCCTGGATGAGGCGGTTGTACGTCAGGCCCTGCTCGCGCGACGCCGCGTTGATGCGCTGGATCCACAGCTTGCGGAAGTCCTGCTTGCGGACCTTGCGGTCGCGGTAGGCGTAGACGAGGGAGTGGGTGACCTGCTCCTTCGCCTTCCGGTAGAGGCGCGAGCGCTGCCCGCGGTAGCCGCTGGCGCGCTCGAGGGTTGCCCGGCGCTTCTTCTGGGCGTTGACCGCCCGCTTCACGCGTGCCACGTGATGCTCCTTGCTTGTCTAGGGCTCGAGTGCCCCGGGATCGCTCGTCGCGACCCCGGACGGGTCACTTGCCGAGCAGCTTCTTGATCTTCGGGGTGTCAGCGGCGGAGACGACGACGTCGCCGGCGATGCGGCGGGTGCGACGGCTCGACTTGTGCTCGAGGAGGTGACGGCCGTTGGCCTGCTCACGCATGACCTTGCCGCTGCCGGTGATCCGGAAGCGCTTCTTGGCACCGGAGTGCGTCTTGTTCTTCGGCATGGCTGCCGTGTCTCCTTGTCCATCTCATCGCGCGCGGATCGTGCGCGACTCGTCGTCGTGCGGCCCGGCGGGGAACCGGGCCGGCGTGATCAGGTCGGTCAGCCGGACTGACCCGGGGCCTGCGGCCGGGGCCGCGGGGCCGGGCGGGGTGCCGGCGGCTTGGGGGTGGCCGACGCGGGC
>NZ_JAAXOY010000582.1 GCF_012396155.1 Cellulomonas septica
CGACGCCCTCGCGTCGGTCGTCGACGGGCTGCGGGCCTGATGAGCGCCGACACCGGCGTCCCCCGGGGGCCTCGGCTCGCGGTGGACGTCGGGTCGGTGCGCGTCGGCCTGGCGGCCAGCGACCCCGACGGGCTCATCGCGACGCCCGTCGACACGCTCGCCCGCGACGTGCCCGGTCGCAAGGAGCGTCGGACCCCGGCCGACGTCGCGCGGATCGTGCACGAGGTGCAGGAACGTGGTGCAGCCGTCGTGTATGTCGGACATCCCCGACACCTCTCGGGTGCCGAAGGTGCCGCATCGGCCGCTGCGCGCGCGTACGCTGTGGGGTTGGCGCAGGCTGTCGCACCCGTCCCGGTGCGTCTGGTCGATGAGCGGATGAGCACGGTGACCGCACATCAGGCGCTGCAGGCGTCCGGCCGATCCGGGCGCCGCCAGCGGCAGGTCGTCGACCAGGCGGCCGCGGTGGTGATCCTGCAGTACGCGTTGGACGCGGAACGTGCGACGGGACGTCGTCCCGGGGAACCGGTCGACGACGAACGATCCCAGCACGACCGCACGGCGCACGGGGGGCCTGTGGGCGACGGACGAGCGACGGTGGAGTGACGCGTACGTGAGCAACAGCCAGACCGAGTGGTGGGCGCCCGTGGAACGCGGCGACCAGGCGGCCGAGCTGTTCGGCGGTGACCCCGCCGCGCGGCAGCAGCCGTCGGAGTCGCGCCGGGCGCGGCAGCGCGGCAAGGCGAAGGCCGAGCGCGAGCGCAAGCGGCGCCGGCGCCGGTCGTTCTCCGTGCTCGTCGTCGCGCTCGTGCTCGTCGCGGGTGCCGTCTACGTCGTGTCCGAGCTCATGGGCGGCCTGTTCCAGGGCAGCGGCCAGGAGCAGGCGATCGAGGACTACCCGGGCCCGGGCGTCGGCTCGACCGAGGTCACGATCGCGTCGGGCGACTCCGGTGCGGTGATCGGGCAGAAGCTCGTCGACGCCAAGGTCGTGGCGAGCGTCAAGGCGTTCAACAAGGCGTGGGCGCTCGAGCCGAACGCCGGCAGCATCCAGCCGGGCACGTACAAGCTCCGCATGGAGCTGCCCGCGGCCTCCGCGATCGCCGCCCTGCTCGACCCGGCGAGCCGCGCGAGCTTCCGCATCACGATCCCCGAGGGGCTCAACGCCGAGCAGATCTACACCAAGATCAACGAGAAGCTCCCCAACGTGAGCGTCGACCAGCTGCGCGCCGCGGCGGCCGACCCCGCCGCGATCGGCCTGCCCGCCGAGGCCGGCGGCAAGGTCGAGGGCTGGCTGTTCCCGACGACGTACGACCTCCCGCCGGACGCGACCGCGGCCAGCGTGCTGCAGATGATGGTCGCCAAGATGGTCGCCGAGCTCGACGAGCGGGCGGTGCCGGTCGAGCAGCGCCAGGAGCTCCTCACGAAGGCGTCCATCGTGGAGCGCGAGGGCAAGCTGCCCGACGACCGCGCCAAGGTCGCCCGCGGGATCCAGAACCGCCTCGACCGGCAGATGCGTCTCCAGGTCGACGCGACGACCTCCTACGGGCTGGGCGTCGTCCGCGCACCCACCCCGGCGGAGAACAACGACCCGAGCAACCCGTACTCGACGTACGTGCGCATCGGCCTGCCGCCGGGTCCGATCGCGTCGCCGGGCGAGGTGTCGATCGACGCGGTGCTGCACCCCGCCGACGGGCCGTGGATCTTCTGGGTGACCGTCAACCCGGAGACGGGCGAGACCCTGTTCACCGACGACTTCGCGGAGCACCAGGCCAACATCGCGCAGCTCAACGCGTGGCTGGAGGAGCACGGGAGTGAGTGACGGGCCGCTGCGGCGCGCGGCGGTCCTGGGGCACCCGGTCGGGCACTCGCTGTCGCCCGCCCTGCACCGGGCCGCGTACGCGGCGCTCGGGCTCGAGGGCTGGGCGTACGACGCGTTCGACGTCACGGAGGAGCAGCTGCCCGCGTTCGTCGCGGGGCTCGACGCGACGTGGGCCGGCCTCAGCCTGACGATGCCGCTCAAGCAGACCGTCATCCCGCTGCTCGACCACGTCGAGCCGCTCGCACGGGTCGTGGGCGCGGTCAACACCGTGCTGCTCCAGGGCTCCGGGTCCGCCCGGACGCTCGTCGGCGCCAACACGGACGTGTACGGGCTCGTCACGGCGCTCGGCGAGGGCCTGGGCGCGGGGGAGAAGGTGCGCTCGGCCGCCGTCCTCGGTGCCGGTGCCACGGCGGCGTCGACGCTCGCCGCGCTCGCCGAGCTCGGGTGCACCGCCCCCGTCGTCTACGTGCGCGCGCTCGCCCGGGCGG
>NZ_JAAXOY010000583.1 GCF_012396155.1 Cellulomonas septica
CGCCAGCGGTGCCAGCCCGCCGCAGAAGCCCGTCGCCGCAGGATCCGTCGTGCGCGGGGCGCGTCCGCACCTGGACGTCGCAGCAGCCCGATGCCGACGAGCACGATCCCGCCGCCACCCGCAGTCGCCTTGAGCATGACCGGGAAGCCGATCCGCGCCGCCTCCGCCTGCGCCTCGTCGAGGTCCGCCAGCAGACCCGTCCCGACGAGCATCGGCATGTCGACCGCCGCCGCGGCCGCACGAGCCGTGTGCTTCGCCCCGAACAGCTCGAGCTGGTCCGGCGTCGGCCCGACGAACGCGACCCCCGCCGCCTCCGCCGCGCGCGCGAACCCCGCGTTCTCCGACAGGAACCCGTAGCCCGGGTGGATCGCGCCCGCACCCGTCGCGAGCGCCGCCTCGACGATCGCGTCCGCGCGCAGGTACGACTGCGCCGCGGGCGCGGGGCCCAGACGGACCGCCGTGTCGGCCAGGTGCACGTGCGGGGCACCCGCGTCGGCGTCCGAGTAGACGGCCACCGTGCGCAGGCCCAGGTCGCGGGCCGTACGCAGGATGCGGACGGCGATCTCGCCGCGGTTCGCGACGAGGAGGGTGTCGAAGCTCATCGGGTCTGCTCCTGCTCGTCCGGGCGGCTCGGGTGCGTGACGACCATGCGGACGGGTGTCGGGTCGAAGCCGTTGCACGGGTTGTTGACCTGCGGGCAGTTCGAGACGACGACCAGCACGTCGCGCTCCGCCCGCAGCGACACCGCGAGCCCCGGCGCGGAGATGCCGTCGACGATCCCCAGCGCCCCGTCCGGGTCGACCGGCACGTTCATGTACCAGTTGATGTTCGACACGAGGTCCCGCTTGCCGAGCCCGTGCCGCCCGCCTTCCGCGAGGAAGTTCTCGACGCACGCGTGCTGCCCGCGGGTGTGGTGGCCGTAGCGCAGCGTGTTCGACTCCTGCGAGCACGCGCCGCCGAGCGTGTCGTGCCGGCCGCACGTGTCCGCGACCACCGTCATGAGCTCGCCGTGCTCGCAGTCGCGCAGCACCGACCCCGTGGTGAGGAACACCGAGTCCTGCGCCTGGATCGTGTCGGGCGCGCTGTACCGCAGCGACGTGTCGTGCGCGTCGTAGACGAGGAAGTCGACCGCCTGGTTGCCGCCGAGGTCGACGATCGTCAGGACGTCGCCGGCGGAGACGACCGCGGACCACGGCGCGCGGGCGGGGACGACCTCGTCGCGCAGCACCTCGCCGGCCGGGACGGGGTCGGCGCCCGTCGCCGTCGCGGTCACCGGGTCGGTCGCGACGCCGGCCGTCGGTCTCGTGGCGCTCGCGGTCGCGGTGCTCGCCCCCGCGGTGCTCGCGGTCGCGGTGCTCGCTCCGGCGGCGCTCTCTCCGGCGGCGCTCTTTCCGGCGGTGTTCGCTCCGGCGGTGCTCGACGCGGTCGGGCTCGCGGGGAAGGCGTCGGCGACGGCCGTGTCGGGCGTGCCGGTCGTGGGCGTGGTGGTCGGCGTGGTCGTGGTCATGCGATCCCCCGGGCGGTGAGGTCGGCGACGGTGTTGGTGAAGGCACGGCGGCCCTCGGGGGTGGCGGTCCACAGCGGGTCGTCGGGCGCGGTCGGGCGGCCGCTCCACGCGAGGACCTCGAGCGGCGACGACGTGAACTCGGGCCGCGGGTCGAGCGGGTGCGCGGTGTTCGCGACGAGCAGCAGCAGCGGCACCTCGGCGCGCAGCGTGACCGCCGCGCCAGGGCCGGCCGACCCGGTGAAGTGCGGGTGGCCCTCGTCGTCGACCCGGACGCCCTGGAAGAACGACACGCTCGGCGGCAGGTCGCGCCGCGTCAGACCGTGCTTCGCCGCCGCGAGCGCGAACAGCTCACGCCCGGCGGGCGACGGACCGTGCGCTTCGCCGTCGCCGTAGCGCTGCGCGTTGCGCGCGCGGGTCGTCGTGCCGAACAGCGCGTCCTGCCGCCCCGACGAGTCCTGCACGACCGACGCCAGCACGCGGCCCGCGTCGGACAGCAGCAGGTGCCCCGCCGTCAGGTAGACCTGCCACTGCACCTTGACGGTGTCCGCGACGTTGAGCCGCTCCCACGGCCGGTCCAGCCGGTAGGCGAGCACGTGCGCGCACGCGTCGCCGACCAGGTCGGTGAGCCGCACGTGCGTGCCGCGCGCGACTGCGAGGTGCGTGTACCCCCCGCCCGCGACGACCTCCGCGTGCACCAGGTCCGCCGGGTCGACGTCCGTCGGCGGGGTCGGCCAGGCGCTCGCGGGGAGGGTCGGCATCGCGTCGACGCGGCCGGCGGCGGCGGCCTCCTGGGCC
>NZ_JAAXOY010000584.1 GCF_012396155.1 Cellulomonas septica
CGCGGAGCGCTCGACCGTCTGGGTCGAGCTCGTCGGGTCGCAGGGCGTCCCGGAGCGGCGGCTGCTGCGACCGGTGCACGTCGAGGGGGGGCGGCTGCGGGCCGTCGACCCGGCGCGCGAGGCGGAGCTGACCGTCGCGGTGCACCGCATCGCGTCCGTCCAGCGCGCCGACGACGACCCGCCCGGCACCCCGGGCGACACCACTGCCGCCGACGAGGCGAAGGAGACCACGTGACGAACGGCCCGCTGATCGTGCAGAGCGACAAGACGCTCCTGCTCGAGGTCGACCACGACCAGGCCGACGCCTGCCGGCGGGCCATCGCCCCCTTCGCCGAGCTCGAGCGCGCCCCCGAGCACGTGCACACCTACCGGCTGACGCCGCTCGGCCTGTGGAACGCGCGCGCCGCCGGGCACGACGCCGAGCAGGTCGTCGACGTGCTCCTGGAGTACTCGCGGTACCCGGTGCCGCACGCGCTGCTCGTCGACGTCGCGGAGACCATGTCGCGGTACGGGCGGCTGCAGCTCGTCCAGCACCCCGTGCACGGCCTCGTCCTGCACGCGCTCGACGCCGCGGTGCTCGCCGAGGTGCTGCGGTCCAAGCGCACCGCCGGGCTGCTGGGGGCGCGCCTCGACGACACGGACGTCGTCGTGCACCCGTCGGAGCGCGGGCACCTCAAGCAGGTGCTGCTCAAGCTCGGCTGGCCCGCCGAGGACCTCGCGGGCTACGTCGACGGCGAGGCGCACCAGATCGACCTCGCGCAGGACGGCTGGCACCTGCGCCCCTACCAGGAGCACGCGGTCGAGTCGTTCTGGCACGGCGGGTCCGGCGTCGTCGTCCTCCCCTGCGGTGCGGGCAAGACGCTCGTCGGCGCCGGTGCGATGGCGAAGTCGTCGACGACGACGCTCATCCTCGTCACCAACACCGTGTCCGCGCGGCAGTGGCGCGACGAGCTCGTGAAGCGCACTTCGCTCACCGAGGACGAGATCGGCGAGTACTCGGGCGCCCGCAAGGAGATCCGCCCGGTCACCATCGCGACCTACCAGGTGCTCACGACCAAGCGGAAGGGCGTCTACACGCACCTCGAGCTGCTCGACGCACGCGACTGGGGCCTGGTCGTCTACGACGAGGTCCACCTGCTGCCCGCACCGATCTTCCGCATGACGGCCGACCTGCAGGCCCGCCGCCGCCTCGGCCTGACCGCGACGCTCGTCCGCGAGGACGGCCGTGAGGACGAGGTGTTCAGCCTCATCGGCCCCAAGCGGTTCGACGCGCCCTGGAAGGACATCGAGGCGCAGGGCTACATCGCGCCCGCCGACTGCATCGAGGTCCGCCTCACGCTGCCCGACCACGAGCGCATGCTCTACGCGACCGCCGAGCCCGAGGACAAGTACCGCCTCGCCGCGACCGCCGCCGGGAAGAACCGCGTCGTCGAGCGGCTCGTCGCGCAGCACGAGGGCGACCAGGTGCTCGTCATCGGCCAGTACCTCGACCAGCTGCACGAGCTCGCCGAGCACATCGACGCCGACCTCATCACGGGCGAGACGCCCGTCCGCGAGCGGCAGCGGCTGTTCGACGCGTTCCGCGCCGGCGAGATCCACAAGCTCGTCGTGAGCAAGGTCGCGAACTTCTCGATCGACCTGCCCGAGGCGTCCGTCGCGATCCAGGTGTCGGGGTCGTTCGGGTCCCGGCAGGAGGAGGCGCAGCGCCTCGGCCGGATCATGCGCCCCAAGTCCGACGGCAAGACCGCGCACTTCTACACCGTCGTCGCGCGCGACACCGTCGACCAGGAGTTCGCGGCCCACCGCCAGCGCTTCCTGGCGGAGCAGGGCTACGCCTACTCCATCGTCGACGCGGAGGATCTCGACGTAGCGCAGTGAGGCGTGGGGGCGGCCGCCGGCCGCACCCGCGCCTCACGGAGCGCAGTCGAGATCCGACCACAAGCACAGGGATCTCGACGTCGCGCAGTAGATCGTGAGGGCGGCCGGAGGCCGCACTCGCGATCTCCGGAGCGCAGTCCAGGTCCGACCACAAGCACAGGGACCTGGACCCGACCTGTCGGCAGGGAACCGTCCCGACCTCAGCCCCGCGCGACGCCCCCGTCGCCCGTGACCCACGACAGCCACCGCACCACCTGCGACCGCATGAGCGCGCGGACGTTCTCCCCGAGGTCCCACATCGCGGGCCCGACGCGCGCGGCGTCGTGCGCCCAGCCGGGTGCCGATCCGGTCCACCAGGCGGCGACGGCGTCCCGCTGCCAGACGAGGCGTGCGGCGACGTCCGTCCGGGCGCGCTCGACGGCG
>NZ_JAAXOY010000585.1 GCF_012396155.1 Cellulomonas septica
CGTGACGACCGTGCCGCCCGGGCGACCGACGCCGTGCAGGGCGAGCGCCGCTCGCGCCGCTCCGGCCGGGGCCAGGGTGCCCCGGAGGACCAGCGCCGCGACGACGAGAACCGTCAGCAGAGCGGCCAGCAGCAGGCCCCGCAGGGTCAGGGCCAGCAGGGTCAGGGCCAGCAGGGCGGCAACCGCCAGGGCAACCAGAACCAGAACCAGAACCGGGACCAGTTCGGTCCGGACGACGACGAGCGCGGCGGTCGCCGCCGTCGCTCGCGCGACCGCTACCGCGACCGGGACCGCAAGGGCCGCCGCGGCCGCGGCGGCCAGCCCGACGTGTCGGGCCTCGACGACATCGAGGTCACCGAGGACGACGTCCTGCTGCCCGTCGCGGGCATCCTCGACGTGCTGGACTCGTACGCGTTCGTGCGCACGACCGGCTACCTGCCCGGCGCGAGCGACGTGTACGTGTCGCTCAACCAGGTGAAGAAGTCCGGCCTGCGCCGCGGCGACGCGATCACCGGCGCGGTCCGTCAGCCCCGTGAGGGCGAGCAGCCGCCGCAGGGCAACCGGCCGAGCAAGTTCAACGCGCTCGTGCGGCTGGACACGGTCAACGGCATGGCGCCCGAGGAGGCGCGCAACCGTCCCGAGTTCACCAAGCTCACGCCGCTGTACCCGCAGGAGCGCCTGCGCCTCGAGACCGAGCCGACGCGCCTCACGCCCCGCGTGATCGACATCGTGGCGCCCATCGGCAAGGGTCAGCGCGGCCTCATCGTCGCGCCGCCCAAGGCGGGCAAGACGATCATCATGCAGCAGATCGCGAACGCGATCACCGCGAACAACCCCGAGGTCCACCTCATGGTCGTGCTCGTCGACGAGCGCCCCGAGGAGGTCACGGACATGGAGCGGACGGTCAAGGGCGAGGTCATCGCCTCGACGTTCGACCGCCCCGCCTCCGACCACACGATCGTCGCGGAGCTCGCGATCGAGCGTGCCAAGCGCCTGGTCGAGCTCGGCCAGGACGTCGTGGTGCTGCTCGACTCGCTGACCCGTCTGTCGCGCGCGTACAACCTGGCCGCGCCGGCGTCGGGCCGCATCCTGTCCGGTGGTGTCGACGCCTCCGCGCTGTACCCGCCGAAGCGCTTCTTCGGTGCCGCGCGCAACATCGAGAACGGCGGCTCGCTCACGATCCTCGCGTCCGCGCTCGTCGAGACCGGCTCCAAGATGGACGAGGTCATCTTCGAGGAGTTCAAGGGCACCGGGAACATGGAGCTGCGGCTCTCCCGGTCGCTCGCGGACAAGCGGATCTTCCCGGCGGTCGACGTCAACGCGTCGGGCACGCGCCGCGAGGAGATCCTCATGTCGCAGGACGAGCTGAAGATCATCTACAAGCTCCGCCGCGTCATGGGGGCGCTCGACCAGCAGCAGGCGATCGAGCTGCTCATCGGCAAGCTGCGCGAGACCAAGTCGAACGTCGAGTTCCTGCTCCAGGTGCAGAAGACGACGCCCGGTGGTCCGATCGGCGACGGCGAGGTCGGCCGCACGGTCTGACCCTCGCACCGCTCACGACGGCCCCGCGCTCCCGACAGGGACGCGGGGCCGTCGTCGTCCCGGGGACGTGCGCGCACGTCGCGAAGACCGGCCGGCGCGGAGTGCTGGCGGACGATTGTCCTGGACGCCGCACGCTCCTACGATCGATCGCGGAAGGCCCGCCGCCCGCTCGGGGCGACGCGGATCGAGGTGCGAGACCCATGGTTGACCTCGAGCAGTCCGGCCCGATCGACTACGTCGTCGTCGAGTTCCCGCCCGGTGGTCTCCGAGGCGACGCCTTCCCCCTCCTGACCGACCTGGTCGACCGGGGCGTGATCCGCGCCCTCGACT
Organism: Cellulomonas septica; assembly: GCF_012396155.1. Taxonomy (GTDB): domain Bacteria; phylum Actinomycetota; class Actinomycetes; order Actinomycetales; family Cellulomonadaceae; genus Cellulomonas; species Cellulomonas septica. Next base: position 1,873 of record NZ_JAAXOY010000585.1, read on the forward strand.
TCACGGTGGTCGGCCGGGACGCCGACGGCTCGTACGCGGTCGTCGACTTCGACGAGCTGACGGACGACGGCGTCGACATGACGCTGTTCCACGGGATCACGCACGACGTGCTCGACGACGACGACCTGCGGGACGTCGCGCGACGCGTGCTGCCGGGGTACTCGGTCGCGATCCTGCTGTACGAGAACGTGTGGGCGGCGCCGCTCGCGACGGCGCTGCGGCACAGCGGGGCGCAGCTGCTGGACAGCCGACGGTTCCCCGTGCAGGCGATCCTCGCGAAGCTCGACTCGATGGCCGGTGCGGCTCCGCCGGGCGCCCTGGGCGACGCGCCGGCCACGCACCGCGGAAGAACGCGCCGATGCCCAGGCCGTTGGTCCGCAGGATCACCGGGTAGACGACCAGCAGGACGACGGCGAGGCCGAGGTA
>NZ_JAAXOY010000586.1 GCF_012396155.1 Cellulomonas septica
CGAGCCCGACGTCGACAACGCCGACATCACGCGCGGCCGCGTGCGGCACGTCAAGGACCCGCGTCCCGTCGTCGCGCAGTGGCGTGCCCGTGCCGAGGCCGAGGGCCTGTCGATCCGCGACCTCGTCGCGGCCGCGAGGTGCGCGAGCAGCACGCCGGGCGACGTCGACGCCACCATCGGCATCGCGTGGTGCTCCGCGACCCAGAACCGGCGGTAGCCGAGCGCGTCGGCCGCCCGTGCGAGGCGGGTCGTCGCGGCGAGCGCGTCGGCGCTGCTCTGGCCCGCGCTGAGCGGGGCGGTGTCGAGGACGGAGAGCGGGATGGTCACGTCGAGGGGCAACGCCGCACGGCGCCGTCGTCATCCCGCGCGCGTCCGACCGTGACGCGACGCACGCCCCGCCAGCCGGGCTCGGCCTGCGGGTGGGCGTGCGTCGGTCAGGGCACCGTCAGGGGTACAGGCCGCGGATCTTGTGCGCCTCCGCGACCCGCCGGACCCCGATCGTCAGCGCCGCGTCGCGCAGCGACACCCCCTCGGCGTGCGCGAGCGACGCGACCGCCCGGTACGACGCGAGCATGCGGTGCTCGAGCCGCTCCGCGATCTCGTTCTCGGTCCACCAGTACGCCTGGTTCGCCTGCACCCACTCGAAGTACGACACGACGACGCCGCCCGCGTTCGCGAGGATGTCCGGCACGACGACGACGCCCCGCTCGGCGAGCGCCGCGTCGCCCTCGGTCGTCGTCGGGCCGTTGGCGCCCTCGACCACCCAGCGCGCCTTGACCTGGCGCGCGGTGTCCGCGTCGATCACCCCCTCGACGGCCGCCGGGATGAGCACGTCGACGTCGAGCGACAGCAGCTCGGCGTTGTCGACGGCCTCGCCGCCCTCGAACTCGTGCACGGCTCCGCCGTCGGCGACGTGCCGCAGCAGCGCGGGCACGTCGAGCCCGTCGGACGCCCGCACGCCACCGTGCTCGTCGCTCACGGCCACGACGCGTGCTCCCGACTCCGCGAGGATGCGCGCCGCGGGCGCGCCGACCTTCCCGAAGCCCTGCACGGCGACCGACACCTCGTCGAGCCGCACGCCCGCGTCGCCGAGCGCGGCCTCGGCCGCGTGCACCACGCCGCGCGACGTCGCCGTCGGACGCCCGAGCGACCCGCCGACCGTGAGCGGCTTGCCCGTGGTCACCGCGGGGATCGTGTACCCGAGGTTGACCGAGTACGTGTCCATGATCCAGGCCATGGTCTGCTCGTTCGTGCCGATGTCGGGCGCCATGATGTCCCGCTCGGGGCCGATGATCGGCATGATCTCGCTCGTGTAGCGGCGCGTGACTCGCTCGAGCTCCGACTGCGAGTACAGGCGCGGGTCGATCGTCACGCCGCCCTTCGCGCCGCCGTAGGGCACGTCGACGACCGCGCACTTCCACGTCATCCACATCGCCAGCGCCCGGACCTCGTCCGGGTCGACGGACGCCGAGTAGCGCAGGCCGCCCTTGCCGGGTCCGCGCGAGATGTTGTGCTGCACGCGGTAGCCCGTGAAGAGCTCGATCTCCCCGGTGTCCCGACGCAGGGGCACGGCCACGTTCATCTCGCGACGTGGCGTCGCGAGCATCCGGTGCATGCCCTCGTCGTAGCCGAGGATCTGGACGGCGTCCGCGAGCTGGGCCTGCGCGGTCGCCAGCGGGGACGAGGGACGGGGCGTCGTTGCCGAGTCGGTCACGTGCCCACCATGCCACCGCTCGCTGCGCGCGCCACCGCGACGCACGCCGGGATCACCCGCCCCGTCACCCGAGCGCCGCGGGCGTCGTCAGCAGAGCTGGGCGTCCGCCATCGGCTTGAGCACCGAGCCGCCCAGGTGCCGCGAGTGCCGCGCCGGGACCAGCACGCACGTGCCGAACGAGCCGTTGCTGTAGCGGCCCTTGACGAACACGTCGGTGTCCCGGCAGTTCACCGACCGCACCGTGTACGGCGTCGGCTTGAAGACGTACACGCCGCCGAGCGCCGGGCCGCAGAACTCCTCCGCGTCCTCGATGGTCGCGAGGATGCCGACCGTGCCGTCGTCGGCCGCGCCCGGCGGCGGGGTGAGCGTCGTCGACGTCTCCGGGTCGTCGGTGACCGCCCCGAGCGCGGGTGCGGCCACCAGGACGCCGCCCGTCGCGACGGCCAGGCCGACGGCGGCGCGGACGAGACGGGCGCGGACGAGACGACGGACGAGCATGCTGCCCCCTGGACGGGTCGACGACGGTGTCGGGCGTCCGACGCGGCGGACGCGCCCAGGATGGTCGGCG
>NZ_JAAXOY010000587.1 GCF_012396155.1 Cellulomonas septica
AGGTCGACTCCGCGGCCGTCATGGTGAACGCCTCCACCCGGTTCACCGACGGCGGCCAGCTCGGCCTCGGTGCCGAGATCGGCATCTCCACCCAGAAGCTGACACCCGCGGCCCGGGTCGGCCGGACCGTCGACGCGCGCGGGCCGGGGCCCGCGGGACGCGCTGACGTCCCCGCATGCCCACGCCCTCGCCGACGCCGGTCCCGGACACCCGCCCGGGCGGGGCGCGCCACCGTGGCAGGATCGGTCCGTGCCTCGCGAGAACCCGTCCGCCACCCTCCTCGACCCGCAGGTCGCGCAGCGGCTGCGCCACGACGAGCACGGCCTCGTCGCGGCCGTCGTGCAGCAGCACGACACGCGCGAGGTCCTCATGGTCGGCTGGATGGACGACGAGGCGCTGCACCGCACCCTGACGACCGGCCGCGTGACGTTCTGGAGCCGCTCGCGCCAGGAGTACTGGCGCAAGGGCGACACGTCCGGGCACGCGCAGTACGTCAAAACCGTGTCGCTCGACTGCGACGGCGACGCGCTGCTCGTCGAGGTCGACCAGGTCGGCGCCGCCTGCCACACCGGCACCCGCACGTGCTTCGAGGCCGGGGGACCGCTCGCGGTCGTCGCCGGCCACCGACCCGCCCCGGATCCCGCCGCCGCACCCACCGACGCCGTCGCACCCGCACCGGCCGACGCAGCCGCACCCGAAGGAGACGCATGACCGCGCCCGCCGCCCACGTCCCCGCCGACGTCGTCATTGCCGACGTCCCCTGGGGCGGCACGTGGCCGTCGGTCGACACGTTCCGCGCGCTCGCGGCGGACCGGCGCGTCATCCCGGTCGTGCGCCGGCTGCTCGCGGACGACGTGACGCCCGTCGGCCTGTACCGCACGCTCGCGGCGGGCCGCCCGGGCACGTTCGTGCTCGAGTCCGCGGAGTCCGACGGCACGTGGAGCCGCTGGTCGTTCGTCGGCGTCCGCTCGCGCGCGACGCTCACGGTCCGCGACGGCGCGCCCGTGTGGGTCGGCGACGTGCCCGTGGGAGTCCCGACGGAGGGCGACGCGCTCGACGTGCTCGGCCGCACGCTCGACGTCCTGCGCACGCCCGCGATCCACGGCCTGCCGCCGCTGACCGGTGGGCTGGTCGGCGCGCTCGGGTGGGACGTCGTCCGGCACTGGGAGCCGACGCTGCCCGCGAAGGCGCCCGAGGAGCTCGGCGTCCCCGAGCTCACGCTGCTGCTCGCGACCGACCTCGCGGTCGTCGACCACCACGACGGCTCGGTGTGGCTGGTCGCCAACGCGATCAACTTCGACGACACCGACGAGCGCGTCGACGAGGCGCACGCCGACGCCGTCGCGCGGCTCGACGCCATGCAGCGCGCGCTGCTGCACCCGGCCGACCCGGGCGTCGCGGCCCTCGCCGACGTCCCGGAGCCCGAGCTCGAGTTCCGCTCGACGCGCGCGGAGTTCGAGCAGGCCGTCGACATCGGCAAGGAGGCGATCCGCGACGGCGAGGTCTTCCAGATCGTGCTGTCGCAGCGCCTCGACCTCGACTGCCCGGCCGACCCGATCGACGTCTACCGGGTGCTGCGGACGATCAACCCGAGCCCGTACATGTACTACCTGCAGCTCCAGGACGCGGACGGCCACGACTTCGCGGTCGTCGGCTCGAGCCCCGAGACGCTCGTCAAGGTGACCGACGGGCACGTCGTGACGTTCCCGATCGCCGGGTCGCGCCCGCGCGGCGCGACGCCCGAGGAGGACCGCGCGCTCCAGGACGAGGTGCTGGCGGACCCCAAGGAGCGGGCCGAGCACATCATGCTCGTCGACCTGTCCCGCAACGACCTCGTCAAGGTGTGCGAGCCGTCGAGCGTCGAGGTCGTCGAGTTCATGGCGGTCAAGCGGTACTCGCACATCATGCACATCTGCTCGACGGTCGTCGGCCGCCTGCGCGCGGGCGCGACGGCGCTCCAGACGCTCACGGCGACGTTCCCCGCCGGCACGCTGTCGGGCGCCCCCAAGCCGCGCGCGATCGCGCTCATCGACGAGATCGAGCCGGCCCGACGCGGCATCTACGGCGGGACCGTCGGCTACTTCGACTTCGCGGGCGACATGGACATGGCCATCGCGATCCGCACCGCGCTCATCCGGGACGGGCGCGCGAGCGTGCAGGCGGGCGGCGGCATCGTCGCCGACTCGGTCCCCGCGCTCGAGTACGCCGAGTCGCGCAACAAGGCGGCCGCCGCGGTCCGCGCGGTCCAGGTCGCGTCCCGGCTCCGCCGGGTCGCCGAGTGA
>NZ_JAAXOY010000588.1 GCF_012396155.1 Cellulomonas septica
GTCTCCGCGGCAGCCTCCCGTGGCGGCGACACCCCCGGACCACCGACGGCGGGTGCCGACGGCCGTCACCCGGCGCGCGGCTCTGGCGGACGGCACGCGACGCGGCCCATGATGGCCACGAACGCCCCCGAGCCGACCGGAGCGACGATGGCACCCGCACCCGTGCACGTCCCGACCTGCGCGGCCGCGGCCGCGCCCGACCGCTGATGGCGATCGTCTCCCGCGGGTTCCGCGGACGACGCGAGGCCGACCCGCGCCTGCCACCCGGCCAGTACCTCGAGCGCGGTTTCCCGGTGCTGTCCGCCGGGCCGACCCCGCGGACCGACCTGTCGACGTGGACGTTCTCGATCGGCGGCGCCACCGGGCCGCGCGCGACGTGGTCGTGGGCGGAGCTCACGGCGCTCCCGGCCGACGACGTCGTCGTCGACATCCACTGCGTCACCAAGTGGACCAAGCTCGACACGTCCTGGCGCGGGGTGTCGCTCGACCGCCTCCTCGACGCGGTCGACGTCGCCGACGACGAGCAGTACGCGCTCGCGCACTGCGACGGGGGCTACACGACGAACGTGCCGCTCGCCGACCTGCGCGGCGGACGGGCGTGGATCGCGTACCAGTACGACGGTGCCCCGCTGCCGCCCGAGCACGGCGGCCCCGCGCGGCTGCTGATCCCGCACCTGTACTTCTGGAAGTCCGCGAAGTGGGTCCGCCGCGTCGACCTGCTCACCGACGACCAGTGGGGCTTCTGGGAGAGGCTCGGCTACCACCAGTACGGCGACCCGTGGAAGGAGCAGCGGTATTGGGGCGACTGAACGCCGAGCCGGACGACGAGGCCGCACCGGTCTCCCCCGACGACGCCCCGTACCGCCTGCCCTGGCGCGTCGCGACCCTCGTCGCCACGCACCGCGAGACCCCGACCGCGACGACGCTCGAGCTCGACGTGCCCGGCTGGCGCGGCGCGATGGCCGGTCAGCACGTCGACGTGCGCCTGACCGCGGAGGACGGCTACTCGACGCAGCGCTCGTACTCGCTCGCGTCCTCCGGCACGCTCGGGCTCCCGGCGGGCGCGGCCGTCGACGGCAGCCCGGAGCGCATCGCGCTGACGGTGCAGGTCGTCGAGGACGGCGAGGTGTCGCCGTACCTCACGCAGGACCTCGTGGTCGGCGACCAGATCGAGCTGCGCGGGCCGATCGGCAACTGGTTCGTGTGGCACGCGACCGACCCGCACCCCGTGCAGCTCGTCGCGGGGGGCTCGGGGCTCGTGCCGCTCATGTCGATGCTGCGCACGCGCCGCCGGGCCGGCTCGCACGCACCCTTCCGGCTCGTGGTCTCGGTCCGGACCCCGCTCGACGCGATCTACGCCGACGAGCTCGCGACCTTCGACGACGTCGAGGTCACCCGCGTGTGGACGCGTCGCGGGCCGCCGGGCTGGGCCGGACGGGTCGGGCGCGTCGACGCCGACCTCCTGGCGCAGGTGTGCGTCCCGCCCGACGAGCGCCCGCACGTGTACGTGTGCGGCCCGACGCCGTTCGTCGAGACGGTCGCGGACCTGCTCGTCGACCTGGGGCACGACCCCGAGCGCATCCGCACCGAGCGGTTCGGCCCGACGGGGTCGTGACGGCCGGGTGGTGACGGCCGGGTCGTGACGGCAGGCGCGTGACGGCAGGCGCGTGAGCGGTGCATCGTGCGCCCGACGGCCTCGGTGGCGCGGCGAGACGACCGGGCCGCCGACGACCGGTCCCTAGGCGGTCGCGACGACCGGCGGGAGCTCGGCGGGCAGGCCGCACGCGGTGAGGTGGTCGACGCCGAACCAGACGACGACGCGCTGCACGCCCGCCGCACCGAGGTCGAGCACCGCCAGCTGGAACGCGCGGTGCACGCCGTCGGGGTCGAGCAGGTACACCCCGAAGGCGGGCTGCCCGTTGACCGCGGCGGGCACGAGCCGCAGCGCGCCGGGCCCCTTGGCCGGGCACCACGTGCCGATGAGCGCCGCGACGTCGTCGCGCCCGCGGTACCACTCGGGGTAGGGCGGCATCTCCCACACGACGTCCTCGGCCATGAGCGCGACGATCCCGCCGATGTCGTACGACTCGAACGCCCGCACGTACGCGTCGAGCAGCCGCCGCCGCCGCTCGTCGTCGAGCGCGCCCGCGTCGTCGGGGTCGAGCTTCGCGACGTGCGCGCGCGCCCGCTGCAGCGTCGAGTTCACGCCCGCGACGGTGAGGTCGAGCGCGTCCGCGACCTCCGCGGCGCTCCACTGGAGCACGTCGCGCAGCACC
>NZ_JAAXOY010000589.1 GCF_012396155.1 Cellulomonas septica
CTCCCGCACCGGCCGCGCCGGCACCGGCACCGGTGCGCACCCCGCGCTCGGCGCGCAGCGGCTCGGGCCCGCGCAAGCTGGTCGTCACGGAGGGCCCGCTGCGCGGCACGATCGTCCCGCTCGGCACGGCGCCGGTGCTCATCGGCCGTGCGCCGTCGTGCACGCTGGTCCTGGACGACGACTACTCCTCCTCGCGTCACGCGCGCGTCTTCCCGCAGGACGGCCAGTGGTTCGTCGAGGACCTCGGCTCGACGAACGGGACGTTCCTGGCCGACCAGCGCGTCGACGGACCGATCCCCCTGCCGACCGGTACACCGGTCCGCGTGGGACAGAGCGTGCTCGAGCTGCAGAGGTAACCCGGTGACCGTCGCCCTCAGGTACGCGGCGCGCTCGGACGTCGGGCTCGTGCGCACGAACAACCAGGACTCCGCCTACGCGGGTCCGCACCTGCTCATGGTCGCGGACGGCATGGGCGGGCACGCGGGCGGCGACGTGGCGTCGTCGGTCGCGGTCGCGGCGTTCGCGCCGCTCGACGGCGAGTCGCACGGCCCCGACGACGCGCTGGACCAGCTCGAGGCGGCGCTGGAGTCGGCGCGCGACGACCTGCTGGCGCGCGTCGACGCGGACCCGGACCTCGCGGGCATGGGCACGACGGTCATCGCGATCCTGCGTGCGGGCAACAAGCTCGCGATGGTGCACCTGGGCGACTCGCGCGGGTACCTGTTCCGGGACGGCGTCCTGACGCAGGTCACGACGGACCACACGTTCGTGCAGCACCTGGTGGACATCGGCCGCATCACGCCCGAGGAGGCCGAGCACCACCCGCAGCGGTCGGTCGTCATGCGCGTGCTCGGTGACTTCGACGCGGAGGTCACGCCGGACCTGTCGGTCCGGGAGGCACGCCCGGGCGACCGCTGGCTGCTGTGCTCGGACGGCCTGTCGGGCTTCGTCAGCGCGGACACGATCGAGGAGACGCTGCGCACGATCGCGGACGTCGACGCGTGCGCGGACCGGCTCGTGCAGCTCGCGCTGCGCGCGGGCGGCGGCGACAACGTGACCGTCGAGCCGGCCCAGCTCGACGGCCGCTACCTGTCGACGGAGGTCGCGGGCGGCTTCACGGGGCGCCTGGTCGGCGTCACGTGCGGGCGGGGCTCGCTCGTCGTGCACTTCGTCGAGCACGTCGGGACGGACGGCGCCGCGCTCCCCACCTGAGGGTGGGGCGCGCCGGGCCGTCGTTCCGCACGGTCACGCCTCGCGGTCGACCGCCTCGACCGCGGCGGGGACGTCAGGCCGGCGGGATGTTCTGGTTGAGGCGGAAGACGTTCTCGGGGTCCCAGGCCGTCTTGACCTGGCGCAGCCGGGCGTAGGTGCCGTCGCCGTACGCCCGCCGGACGCCCGCGGCGCCCTCGTCGGCGAGCGCGTTGACGTAGACGCCCGTGCTCCACGGCTCGAGCCCCGACGCGAGGCGGCGGCACGACGCGACGACGGCCTCGTCGTCCGCGGGGTCCTCCCAGCGGGCACCCACGTCGTACTCGAACTCCACGTCGCGGTGGACGAACGCCGTCGCGTCCGGGTCGACGTCCGCGATCGCCCCGCCGTACGCGACGAGGCTCGCCGCACCGGTGCGCGCGTCGACGTGCGCCAGGAACGCCTCGAGCGCCGCGTCGGTGAGACCCCGGACGTAGTGGCTCTTCGCGTAGCGCCGGAAGCCGTGCGCGGTCGGGACGTCCGACTGGCTCTGGAGCTCGACGTACGAGCGCGGCTCGACGCGTCGGGCGAGCGGCGTGCCGAGCCGGTCGAGCTCCGCGACCAGCCCGTCGGCGCCCGCGGGGTCCCCGACCCACGAGAACCCCAGCGTGAGCGCACCCCCGGCGACGAGGTCGGCGTAGAGCGTGGCGGCCCGCGGTGCGTCGGCCGCCCGGGACACCCAGGTCCCCAGCGCGTCGAGCGCGTGCTCGGGGTCGAGGTCCACCTCCGCCACGAGCGCCTGCGTGCCGACGTCGTGCAGCGTGAGGTCGAAGCGCGTGACGACGCCGAAGTTGCCGCCCCCGCCGCGCAGCCCCCAGAACAGCTCGGGGTTCTCGTCGGCGGTCGCGCGCACGACGTCGGCCTCCGCCGTGACGACCTCGAACCCGGCGACGTTGTCGCACGTCAGGCCCACCTGCCGCGCGAGCCACCCCACGCCGCCGCCGAGCGCCAGCCCGCCGATGCCCGTGTGCGACACGATGCCCGCCGTCGTCGCGAGCCCGAACGGCTGCGTGGCC
>NZ_JAAXOY010000059.1 GCF_012396155.1 Cellulomonas septica
CGCCCGGGCGGCGGTGCGGTGCCGCCGCCGCTGCAGAAGCCGGCCACGCCGCCCGCCCCGGAGGAGCCGACCGCCTGACGGCCAGGCAGCCCCTGGTCGGACGACCAGCGCGGGACCGACCGCACCTCCCGAAGAGCCCCGTGGCAGCCGCCGCGGGGCTCTTCGCCTGCGGCGAACGCGGGCACGACACGGGCCCTTTGCCGTTGTCCGGGGCAAGCCGGGAGTTCTAGCGTCGCCAGAGCGGACGACGGTGCACGAGAGCCCGACCTCCGCCCGACCAGGGAGAAGGTCCCGTGCTCGTCACGCTCCTGCGCCACCACCTGAGGCCGTACCGCTCCGCCGTCGTCGCGGTCGTCGTCCTGCAGCTGGTCCAGACGCTCGCCACGCTCTACCTGCCCAGCCTCAACGCCCGCATCATCGACGACGGCGTCGCCACGGGCGACACGACGCAGATCCTCCGGCTCGGCGGCGTCATGCTCGCCGTGAGCCTCGTCCAGGTGGTGTGCGCGGTCGCCGCCGTCTACTTCGGCGCGAAGGCCGCGATGGCCTTCGGTCGCGACGTGCGCGGCCGGCTGTTCGGCCACGTGCAGACGTTCTCGGCGCAGGAGATCGGCCACTTCGGCGCCCCCACGCTCATCACGCGGACCACCAACGACGTGCAGCAGGTCCAGATGGTCGTGCTGTTCACGTTCACGCTCATGATCGTCGCGCCGATCATGCTGGTCGGCGGTGTCGTCATGGCGCTGCAGGAGGACGTCGGCCTGTCCGGGATCCTGCTGTTCGCCGTCCCGGTGCTCGCGGCCGTCATCGCGGCGATCGTCGTGCGGATGGTGCCGTACTTCCGGTCCATGCAGAAGCGCATCGACGCGATCAACCGCGTGCTGCGCGAGCAGATCACGGGCATCCGCGTCGTGCGGGCGTTCGTCCGCGAGGAGCGCGAGTCGCAGCGGTTCGCCGCCGCGAACACCGACCTGTTCGACACGTCGCTGCGTGTCGGCCGGCTCATGGCACTGATGTTCCCGGCCGTCATGCTCGTGCTCAACGTCACGAGCGTCGGGGTGCTGTGGTTCGGCGGGCAGCGCGTCGACGCGGGGGAGATGCAGATCGGGGCGCTCACCGCGTTCCTGTCCTACATCGCCTACATCCTGGTCGCGGTCATGATGTCGACGATGATGTTCGTGATGTTCCCGCGGGCCGTGGTGTCCGCGGAGCGCATCGGCGAGGTGCTGTCGACGACGACGAGCGTCGAGCCGCCGGCGAAGCCCGTCGGGCTCCCGGTCGGTCCGACGTCGCGGCCCGGGCTGGTCGAGCTGCGCGGCGTGGAGTTCCGGTACCCGGGGGCGGAGCAGGCGGTCCTGCACGGCGTCGACCTGGTCGCCGAGCCCGGGCGGACGACCGCGATCATCGGCTCGACCGGCTCCGGCAAGACGACGCTGCTCAACCTCGTCCCGCGCCTGTTCGACGCGACGGGCGGTGCCGTCCTGCTCGACGGCGTCGACGTCCGCGACCTCGACCCGGACGTGCTGTGGACGCAGATCGGGCTCGTCCCGCAAAAGCCGTACCTGTTCTCGGGCACCGTGCGCAGCAACCTCGAGTTCGGGCGGCCCGGTGCGACCGACGACGAGCTGTGGCACGCGCTCGAGGTCGCGCAGGCGCGCGGGTTCGTCGAGGAGCTGGCCGAGGGCCTCGACGCGCCCATCAGCCAGGGCGGCACGAACGTCTCGGGCGGTCAGCGACAACGGCTCGCCATCGCCCGGGCACTGGTCAGACGCCCGCACGTCTACCTGTTCGACGACTCGTTCTCGGCCCTCGACTACGCGACCGACGCGGCCCTGCGCGCCGCGCTCGTCCCCGAGACACGCGACGCGACCGTCCTCGTCGTCGCGCAGCGGGTCGCGACCATCCGCCACGCCGACCGCATCGTCGTGCTCGAGGAGGGCGCCGTCGTCGGCGTCGGCACCCACCACGAGCTGCTCGAGACGTCGGAGACGTACCGCGAGATCGTCTACTCGCAGGTCAGCGCGGAGGACGCGGCGTGAGCGAGCAGGAGCGTCCCGCGCCCACCGCCGACCCGGCGGTCCCCACGGCCCGTCCCGGGCAGGCCGTCGCCGTGCCGCGCCGGCCCCCGCGCGGCGGTCCCGGCCCGATGGGCGGCATGGGCATGCCCGGCGAGAAGTCGATGGACTTCCGCGGCTCCGGCCGGCGGTTCCTCACCGAGCTGCGGCCCGAGCGTGTCCCGCTCGTCGCGGTGATCGTGCTCGGGGTCGCGTCCGTCGTGCTCGCGGTCATCGGCCCCAAGCTGCTGGGCAACGCGACCAACCTCATCTTCGACGGCTGGATCGGCGGTCAGCTGCCCGCAGGCCTCACCAAGCAGCAGGCCATCGACGGCCTGCGCGCCGAGGGCCAGGGCCAGGTCGCCGACATGCTCCAGGGCACCGACGTCGTGCCCGGGCAGGGCGTCGACTTCACGCAGCTGCGCAACCTGCTGCTCGTCGTCGTGGTCATCTACGTCGGGTCGTTCCTGTTCGGCTGGCTGCAGGGCCGCATCACCGCGGGGGTCGTGCAGCGGACCGTCTACCGGCTGCGCGAGCGCGTCGAGCAGAAGCTGTCCCGTCTGCCCCTGTCGTACGTCGACGGCCAGCCGCGCGGCGAGCTGCTCAGCCGCGTCACCAACGACATCGACAACGTCGCGCAGTCCTTGCAGCAGACGCTGTCGCAGCTCATCACGTCCGTGCTCACGGTCGTCGGCGTGCTCGTCATGATGTTCTGGATCTCGCCGCTGCTCGCGGTCGTCGCGCTCGTCACCGTCCCGGCGTCGGTCATGGTGGCGGGCGCCATCGCGAAGCGGTCCCGCCCGCAGTTCATCGACCAGTGGGCGTGGACGGGCAAGCTCAACGCGCACATCGAGGAGATGTTCACCGGGCACGCGCTCGTGACCGTCTTCGGCCGCCAGCACGAGGCCGCGCAGACGTTCGACGAGCGCAACGAGGCGCTGTACCAGGCGTCGTTCAAGGCGCAGTACATCTCCGGGATCATCCAGCCCGCGCTCGGCTTCCTCGCGAACCTCAACTACCTCGTCGTCGCGGTCGTCGGCGGGCTGCGGGTCGCGTCGGGCGCCATGAGCATCGGCGACGTGCAGGCGTTCATCCAGTACAGCCGCCAGTTCACGCAGCCGATCACGCAGATCGCGTCCATGGCGAACCTGCTGCAGTCCGGCGTCGCGTCGGCCGAGCGCGTGTTCCAGCTGCTCGACGCACCCGAGCAGACGCCGGACCCGTCGCCCGCGGCCGTGCTCGACCGGCCGGTGCGCGGGCGCGTCACGTTCGAGCACGTCGCGTTCCGCTACGACCCCGACAAGCCCCTCATCGACGACCTGTCGATCGTCGCCGAGCCCGGCGCGACCGTCGCGATCGTCGGGCCCACCGGCGCGGGCAAGACGACGCTCGTCAACCTGCTCATGCGGTTCTACGACGCCGACTCCGGCCGCATCACGCTCGACGGCGTGGACACGCGCGACCTCACGCGCGACGATCTGCGCTCGCAGATGGGCATGGTGCTGCAGGACACGTGGCTGTTCGGCGGCACGCTCGCGGAGAACATCGCGTACGGCGTCGACTCCGCGACGCACGAGGAGATCGTCGCGGCCGCGCAGGCCACGCACGTCGACCGGTTCGTGCGGACGCTGCCCGACGGGTACGACACGAAGGTCGACGACGAGGGCGCCAACGTGTCCGCGGGGGAGAAGCAGCTGCTCACCATCGCGCGCGCGTTCCTCGCGGACCCGGCGATCCTCATCCTCGACGAGGCCACGTCGTCCGTGGACACCCGCACCGAGGTGCTCGTCCAGCAGGCGATGAACGCGCTGCGCGCCGGTCGGACGTCGTTCGTCATCGCGCACCGCCTGTCGACCATCCGCGACGCCGACACCATCCTCGTGATGGAGCACGGGTCGATCGTCGAGCAGGGGTCGCACGACGAGCTGCTGGCCGCGGACGGCGCGTACGCGCGGCTGTACGCGAGCCAGTTCGCGGCCGCGGTGACGGCGGACGAGTGAGCGCGGGTGCGGCGCCCGAGGCTCGGGGCGCCGCACCTGGACACCCGTTCCGGTGGCGCTCCGCGGAAGCGCGTGCCGACGATGGACCGATGACGGACCAGACCACCCCCCAGGACCCCCGCTCGCAGCAGCCCGGTGAGGAGGCCCAGGGCGCGGAGCAGATCCCGCACCCCGGCCTCACCGAGCAGATGGACCACCAGCCCGACCACGGCGAGACGTCGTACAAGGGCGCCGACCGGCTCGCGGGCAAGCGTGCGCTGATCACGGGCGCCGACTCCGGCATCGGCCGGGCGGTCGCGCTCGCGTTCGCCCGGGAGGGCGCCGACGTCGTGCTGTCCTACCTCCCCGAGGAGGAGGAGGACGCGAAGGAGACCGCTCGCCTCGTCGAGGAGGCCGGGCAACGCGCCGTGCACGCCCCCGGCGACATCCAGGACGAGCAGACGTGCGTCGAGCTCGTCGAGACGACCGTGCGCGAGCTCGGCGGGATCGACGTCCTCGTCAACAACGCGGCCTACCAGATGGCGCAGGAGGACGGCCTGCTCGGCATCACCACCGAGCAGCTCGACCGCGTCTTCAAGACGAACCTGTACGCGCTGTTCTGGATCACCAAGGCCGCGGTGCCGCACATGCAGCCCGGGTCGTCGATCATCAACACGAGCTCGATCCAGGCGCAGCAGCCGAGCCCGCCGCTGCTCGACTACGCGACGAGCAAGGCCGGCATCCTCAACGGCCTCGGCCTGACCGTCGCAGCGCTCGGCGTCGCGGCCGGGCAGGTCCCCGTCGTCGTCGTCGGCATGGTGCTCTACGGCGTCGGCACGGGCGTGTGGGACGCCGCGATGAACCTCGAGGGCGCCGCCGTCGAGCAGGAGCTCGGTCGCACCGTCATGCCGCGGTACCACGCCGGGTTCTCGTTCGGGACGGTCGGGGCGGCGGGCGTCTCCGCGCTCGCGGCGCTGCTGCACGTGCCGGTCGCGGTGCACGTGCCGATCGCGGTCACCGTGTCGGTCGTCGTCGTCGCGTTCGCCGTCCGCGCGTTCCTCCCCGCCGGGTCCGAGCACCCGCACGCCGCCACCGACGACTCCGCCCCGCGCGGCGCGCGCGGTGCGCTCGCGGCGTGGCTCGAGCCCCGCACGCTGCTCATCGGGCTCGTCGTGCTGGCCGCCGCGCTCACCGAGGGCTCCGCGAACGACTGGGTCAGCCTCGCGGTCGTCGACGGCTTCGACACCTCGCACGCGCTCGGCGCGCTCGCCTTCGGCGTCTTCGTGGGGGCCATGACGAGCATGCGCTGGTTCGGCACCGCGCTGCTCGACCGGTACGGCCGCGTCGTCGTGCTGCGGCTGTGCGCGGTGCTCGCGATCGTCGGCCTCCTCACGTTCGCCCTGGCCGGCCAGCTGTGGCTCGCCCTCGTCGGCGTCATCGCGTGGGGCGCCGGTGCCGCGCTCGGGTTCCCCGTCGGCATGAGCGCCGCCTCCGACGACCCGCTGCGTGCCGCCCCGCGCGTGAGCGTCGTGTCGACCATCGGCTACAGCGCGTTCCTCGCCGGTCCGCCGCTGCTCGGCCTGCTCGCGCAGCACGTCGGCTACCGCAACGCGCTGCTCGTGATCCTCGTCCCCGTCGTCCTGGGCCTGCTCGTCGTCAACGCGGCGGCGCCCCTGCCCCGCCCGTCGGCCGCGCAGGCGGGCGACGCCGTCGAGCCCGCCGACGCGAAGCGTCCCGACGCCGCGGTCTAGCCTGGGCGGCGTGCAGCACGTGACGACCCCGACGACGACCCCCGCCCTCGCCGAGCTCACGACCCTCCGGGTCGGCGGGCCGGCGGCGCGCTACGTCGAGACGACGACCGAGGCGGAGCTGATCGACGTCGTGCGCGCCGCGGACGACGCGGGCGAGCCGCTGCTCGTCGTCGGCGGCGGCTCCAACCTGCTCGTCGCCGACGCGGGCTTCGAGGGCGTCGTCGTGCGCGACGTGCGCACCGGCATCGACGTGCCCGACCACTCCGCGTGCGCGGGCGTGACGTACACCGTCCCGGCGGGCACGCCGTGGGACGAGGTCGTCGAGCACGCCGTGACGCACCGGCTGGTCGGCCTCGAAGCCCTGTCCGGCATCCCCGGCTCGACCGGCGCGACGCCCGTGCAGAACGTCGGCGCGTACGGGCAGGAGGTGTCCGAGACCATCGCGACCGTGCGGGTCTGGGACCGCAGCCGCGGCAAGGTCCGCACCCTCCCGCTCGTCGACCTGCGCTTCGGCTACCGCACGTCGCTGCTCAAGCGGTCGATGCGGCCGACCGCGGCCGACCCCGACGACCCGCGCGCACCGTGGGGCCCCACCCCGCGGTACGTCGTCCTCGACGTGACGTTCCAGCTGCGCCAGGGCACGCTCGCGCAGGCCGTGCGCTACCCGGAGCTCGCGCGCACGCTCGGCGTCGGCGTGGGGGAGCGGGCGCCGATCCTCGACGTGCGGGCCGCCGTGCTCCAGCTGCGCGGACGCAAGGGCATGGTGCTCGACGCCGCCGACCACGACACGTGGAGCGCCGGGTCGTTCTTCACCAACCCGATCCTCGGCACCGGCGACCGGTCGTCGTCCGCTGCCGCCCACGCGCGCCCGGCGACGCCCCCGTCGCAGGACGTCCGCGTCCCCGTCACGGGTGTCCGCAAGCAGACGGCGGCCGCGATGGTCGCGAGCGCGTTCACCGCCCCGCACGCGTCGGTGTTCCTCACGGTCGACGTCACGCCCACGACGGCGCTGCTCGCCGACCTGCGCGCGGACCGGGCGATGGACGGCCACCGTGTCACGCCCCTCGCGCTCGTCGCGAAGGCCGTGACGCTCGCCGTCCGCGACCACCCGGACCTCAACGCGCGCTGGGACGAGCCCGCGGGCGACATCGTCCGCCACGCGCACGTCGGCCTCGGCATCGCGGCCGCGACACCGCGCGGGCTGCTCGTCCCCGTCGTCCACGACGCCGACACGCTGCGCCTGCCGGACCTCGCCGACGCGCTCCGCGCCCTCACCGAGTCGGCCCGTGCGGGCACCACGACGCCCGCCGACCTGTCCGGCGGCACGCTCACCATCACCAACGTCGGCGTCTTCGGCGTGGACGGCGGCACGCCGATCCTCGTGCCCGGCCAGTCGGCGATCGTCGCGGTCGGGGCGGTCCGCCGGCAGCCGTGGGAGCACGAGGGCGCGGTCGCGCTGCGCGACGTGCTGACGCTCACGGTCTCGTTCGACCACCGCGTGGTCGACGGCGAGCAGGCCTCGCGCTTCGTGGCCGACGTCGGCCGCGTTCTGGCCCGGCCCGCGTCGGTGCTCGCGATGGTCTGACGCACGGGCACCGGCCCAGACGAAGGAAGGGGCACGATGGACAAGGTCGTCCGCTCGGCCGCCGACGCGGTGGCCGACATCCCCGACGGCGCGACGCTCGCCGTCGGCGGGTTCGGTCTGTGCGGCATCCCGAGCGTGCTGATCCGCGCGCTGCTCGACGCCGGCACGCAGGACCTCGAGGTCGTGAGCAACAACTGCGGCGTCGACGACTGGGGCCTCGGGCTGCTGCTCCAGGAGCGGCGGCTGCGGCGGGTCGTCGCGTCGTACGTCGGCGAGAACAAGGAATTCGCGCGGCAGTACCTCGCGGGCGAGCTCGAGGTCGAGCTGACGCCGCAGGGCACGCTCGCCGAGCGGCTGCGCGCGGGCGGCAGCGGCATCGCCGCGTTCTACACGCGCACCGGTGTCGGCACGCAGGTCGCCGAGGGGGGTCTGCCCTGGCGGTACGACGCCGACGGCGGCGTGGCCGTCGCGTCGCCGCCCAAGCCCGTCGAGCGGTTCACGGTGCGCGGCGAGGAGCACGAGTTCGTGCGCGAGGAGGCGATCACGGCGGACTTCGCGCTGGTCCGCGCCGCGGTGGGTGACCACGCGGGCAACCTCGTCTTCCACCGGTCGGCCAGGAACTTCAACCCGCTCTGCGCGGCCGCGGGGCGCGTCGCGATCGCCGAGGTCGAGCACCTGGTGCCCGTCGGCGAGCTCGACCCCGACGCGATCCACCTGCCGGGCGTCTTCGTGGACCGCGTGGTCCCGCTCACGCAGGCCGAGGTCGCGGACAAGCGCATCGAACGCCGGACGCTGCGGGCCGGAGGTGCGTCATGACGCTCTCGCGTGAGCAGATGGCGGCACGCGCCGCCCGCGAGCTGCCCGACGGCGCCTACGTCAACCTCGGCATCGGCCTGCCGACGCTCGTCCCGAACCACCTGCCGCCCGGCGTCGAGGTCGTGCTCCAGTCCGAGAACGGCGTGCTCGGCGTCGGCCCCTACCCCACCGACGACGAGGTCGACCCGGACCTCATCAACGCCGGCAAGGAGACGATCACGCTGTCGCCAGGCGCGTCGTTCTTCGACTCGGCGACGTCGTTCGGCATGATCCGCGGCGGCAAGGTCGACGTCGCCGTCCTCGGCGCGATGCAGGTCTCCGCCGGGGGCGACATCGCCAACTGGATGATCCCCGGGAAGATGGTCAAGGGCATGGGCGGCGCGATGGACCTCGTGCACGGTGCCCGCCGCATCGTCGTCCTGATGGAGCACGTCGCGCGCGACGGCTCCGCGAAGATCCTGCCGTCGTGCACCCTGCCCCTGACGGGCGTGGGTGTCGTCGACCGGATCATCACCGACCTCGCCGTCCTCGACGTGACCCCGGACGGCCTCGTGCTCCGCGAGTGCGCCCCCGGCGTCAGCGTGTCCGACGTCGTCGCCGCGACCTCCGCGGTCCCCCTGCTGACCAGCGACGACGTGCGGGAGATGGTGCTGACATGACCGGTCGCGACGCGGTGCTCGTCTCGTTCGCCCGCACGCCCATGACGCGCCTCGGCGGCGCGCAGTCCACCCTGACGGCCGCGACGCTGGGCGCCGCCGCGATCCGCGGAGCCGTCGAGCGCGCACGCATCCGTCCGACCGCCGTGGACGCCGTCCTCATGGGTCAGGTCGTCCTCGCGGGCTCGGGCCAGAACCCCGCCCGCCAGGCGGCGCACCTCGCCGGCCTGCCCTGGACGGTCCCGGCGACCACCGTGAACAAGGTGTGCCTCTCGGGCCTCACCGCGATCATCGACGCGGCCCGCCTGATCCGCTGCGACGAGGCCGACGTCGTCGTCGCGGGCGGCCAGGAGTCGATGAGCCTCGCGCCGCACCTGCTGCCCGGCTCCCGCCGCGGCTGGACCTACGGCGACATCACGGCCGTCGACTCGCTCGCCCGCGACGGGCTGACCGACGCCTTCGACGGCGAGTCCATGGGCGCGTCGACCGAGCGCGGCAACGCGGCCCTCGGCATCACGCGGTTCGCGCAGGACGAGGTCGCGCTCGCGAGCCACCTGCGCGCCGCCGCCGCCGTGACGTCGGGGGTGTTCGCGGAGGAGATCGTGCCGGTCCCCGTCCCGCAGCGCCGCGGCGACCCCGTCACCGTCGACGCCGACGAGGGCATCCGCCCGACGCGACGACGTACGCCGTCAGGTGGTCGGCCTCCCAGCGGAGCTGGAACGCGGCCGAGTCGTGCATCGGGAGCAGCGGCAGCCGGTCCCAGTCGGGAGCCGAGGTCGCGTCGTCGTCCAGCGGCACGGTGCCCTGGAAGACGTTCGCGGCCCGC
>NZ_JAAXOY010000590.1 GCF_012396155.1 Cellulomonas septica
TCGAGGACGCCGACGGTGCCCGGGCCGCGGTGCCCGTCGGCACGGTGACGCTCGACGGCACCACGACGACGACGCCCGTCGACGTCCCTGCCGACGGCCGCGTCGTCGCGGTCGACGCGCGCCTCTCGGCCGTCGGGCGCGACCCCGACCGGCAGCAGTCCCCCCGGTTCACGCTCGAGGTGCTCATGGAGCGGCGCGACTCCGGGCAGCTCGACGAGACCGTCATGCGGCGCATGATGCGCGAGCTGGACCTCGAGGACGAGAGCCTGTCGTCGTCGTGGCTCGAGCGCGTGCGCGACTGACGTGGCACGCCGCAGGCGCCGTCACTCGGGCGCGTGCCGGTCGAGGAACTCGTACACCTCCGTCGTGTCCACGCCGGGGTAGGCACCCACGGGCAGCGCGGCGAGCAGCGACGCGTGCGGCCGCGCCGAGGGGCGCGCCTGGTCACCCCACCGCTCGGCGAGCGTCGACGGGGGCCGGCGGCAGCAGGTCGGGTCGGGGCAGCGGCTCGTCGCCCGCTCGGTCGTCTCGCGCCCCTGGAACCAGCGGACGTGCGCGAACGGCACGCCGACGCTCACCGAGAACGCCCCCTGCGACGACGTCTGGACGCGTGAGGTGCACCAGTACGTGCCCGACGACGTGTCGGTGTACTGGTAGTACGGCGTGAAGCGGTCGGCGAGCGTGAACACGACGCGCGCGGTCCAGTGCCGGCAGACGGGCTGCCCCTCGATCGCGCCGAGCGGGTCGGACGGGAAGACGACGCCGTCGTTCTCGTACGCCTTGTGCAGCGTGCCGCCCTCGTGGACCTTCATGAAGTGCACCGGGATGCCGAGGTGCCGCGTCGCGAGGTTGGTGAACCGGTGCGCGGCGGTCTCGTACGGCACGGCGAACTGGTCGCGCAGGTCCTCGACCGACAGCCGCCGCTCGGCCTTCGCGGCCTGCAGGTACGCGACGGCGCCGTCCTCGGGGAGCATGAGCGCGGCCGCCATGTAGTTGGCCTCGACGCGCTGGCGCAGGAAGTCGCCGTAGCTGGTCGGCTCGGCGTGACCGAGCACGTGGGACGCGAGCGCCTGCAGCAGCGGCGAGCGGCTGTCGCTCACGCCGGCCCCGGCCTGCGGCAGGTAGATCCGGCCGTGCGCCAGGTCGGTCACGGTGCGCGTCGAGTGCGGCAGGTCGGGCACGTGGTGCAGCGAGAAGCCCAGGTGCGCGGCGATGTCGGCGGTCGCGCGCTGCGACAGCGGGCCGCCCGCGTGCCCGACGGCCGTGAGCAGGGCGCGCGCGTGGGCCTCGAGCTCGGCGAAGTAGTTGTCCTGCGCGCGCATCCGGGCGCGCAGCTCGGCGTTCGCGCGGCGCGCCTCCTCCGGCGTCGCGGCGTTCTCGGTGAGCAGGCGCTGCACCTCGCCCGCGAGCCGGACGAGCGCGTCGAGCGCGTCGGTGGGCAGCGACTTGCCGACCTTGACCTCGGGGATCTGCAGCGACGCGAACAGCGGGCCACGCTGCGTGCGCTCGAGCTCCACCTCGAGGGCGGCCCGCCGGGTCGGGGGCTCGGGTCGCAGGAGCTCCGCGACGGGCACGCCGAGCGCGTCGGCGACGGCGGACAGGACCCCGACGCGGGGCTCGCGGTGGCCGTTCTCCAGCATCGACACCTGGGACGGCGCGCGGCCGATCGCGCGGCCGAGGTCGTCGAGGGTCATGCCGCGCGCGGTGCGCAGGTGCCGGATCCGGCGGCCCAGGACGAGGGTGTCGAGCGCGCCGGACGACGGGGGCGGGGATGCCGCGGGGCGGGGCGACGTCGTCGTCATGCCCAGCAACGGTGCCAGCCCGGACCGGTTCCGTCCAGGAGAAGGAAGCTGATCCTTCCGCCCTGGAAGCGGTCTCATCGGGCAACCACCGCGGCTCCGTCGCAGGTAGCGCGGGCTTCTTCCGACCCGACGCGGCGCCACCCGCACAGATGGGTGGCGCCGACGCTCCTTCCGCCGCCGAGAAGAACAGCGGAACTTCACGGTCCATGGATCGGCGCGCAGCGGCTCGGAGCGACCACGGTGGAGGTGCGGGCGGAACCGGGGCCTCCGGTCGACCGCCCGCAGCAGACGACGGCCCGCACCGGCGCGGCCGTCACGACCGGACCGGGAGGTCACCGATGAGCACCGGCGACACCGGCCACGTCCTCACGCTCGGCGCCGACGGCGTCGCCTTCGCGTGCGAGGAGGGCCCGGCGCCCACGGTCGCGGGCTCCGACGTCCGGACGCTCGAGTACGGGT
>NZ_JAAXOY010000591.1 GCF_012396155.1 Cellulomonas septica
TTGGTGACGGTGCCGTCGCCGGTCGCGAGGATGACGAGCTTGCCGTCGGGGTCGATCTGGGTCGCCTCGGTCGCCTGGCGGGCGAAGCCGTTGCGGATGTCGTACTGCAGGGTCGCGGAGTCGATGAGCGACCAGCGCGGCATGTCGTCCCAGTCGACGAACGTGACCGCGGTGCCCTTGTTGCCCGCGCGACCGGTGCGGCCGGTGCGGTGCAGGTAGGTCTTCTCGTCCTCGGGGCACTGGTAGTTGACGACGTGCGTGACGTCCTCGACGTCGATGCCGCGCGCGGCGACGTCGGTCGCCACGAGCACGTCGACCTTGCCGTGGCGGAACGCGCGCAGCGCCTGCTCGCGCGCGCCCTGGCCGAGGTCGCCGTGCAGCGCGCCCGCGGCGAACCCGCGCTCGACGAGGTCGTCGGCGACCTTCGCGGCGGTCCGCTTGGTGCGCGCGAACACGATCGTCAGGCCGCGGCCGTTCGCCTGGAGGATGCGCGCGAGCAGCTCGACCTTGTCGAGCGCGTGCGCACGGTAGACGACCTGCTTGATGTTCTTGACGGTCTGGCTGCCGTCGTCGTCCGGGTCGGCCGCGCGGATGTGCGTGGGCTGCGTCATGTAGCGGCGCGCCATCGCGACGACCGCGCCGGGCATCGTCGCGGAGAAGAGCATGGTGTGGCGCGACGCGGGGGTCGCGGCGAGCAGCGTCTCGACGTCGGGCAGGAAGCCGAGGTCGAGCATCTCGTCGGCCTCGTCGAGCACGACGGTGCGCACGCGCGTGAGGTCGAGGTGGCGCTGCTTGAGCAGGTCGATCATGCGGCCTGGCGTGCCGACGACGACATCGACGCCCTTGTTGAGCGCCTCGATCTGCGGCTCGTACGCGCGGCCGCCGTACACCTGGACGACGCGGACCGTGCGGCGCGCCGACGCGGTCGCGAGGTCCCCGGCGACCTGCACCGCGAGCTCACGGGTCGGCACGACGACGAGCGCCTGCGGCTTGCCGGCGGCGGGGAGCTGGTCGTAGCCGTCCTCGCCGGGCGCGACGACCGCGTTCAGCAGCGGGACGCCGAAGCCGAGGGTCTTGCCGGTGCCCGTCTTCGCCTGGCCGATGATGTCGTGCCGCGACAGCGCGACGGGCAGCGTCATGGCCTGGATCGGGAACGGGTGCGAGATGCCCGCGTCGGCGAGCGCCTGGACGATCTCGGGGCGGACGTCGAAGTCCGCGAACGACGCGTCGACGGCCTGCACCGACGAGTACGTCGAGCGCAGCGGGCGCGTCATGGGGGCGGCGAGCGCGCTGGTGGCGGCGTCGGGGCTGTCGGGGGAGTCGACGGTGGTGCCGGGGTCGGTCGTGGTCACGTTGGCTTCTCACTGCGCAGGGTGGTGGTCCGCGCGCTGTCCAGGAGCGGCCGGCGATCGCGGCGTTCCCGGGCGACAGCGGTCACCACGCGGGTTGGCCGGCAGCCGATCGTGAAAGTCGCTCGCGAGCCGCTGCGGACGTGAGTCCGGCGCTGCGCGAGCCGGTCCTGGGACCGGGGACGGCGTCCCCTCCGAGACGACCGGGCAACCGATGTACACCCCCAGCCTATCGGACGACCCTGTGCACCGTTCCGCGCACGGCGGCGTGGCGTCGGCATACGATCCTCGGATGACCACGCACGCACTCCCGGCCGGTCCCGACGACGCGCCCGCCGCCCGTCCCGGACCCTCGCAGGCCGACACCGTGGAGCTGCTCGGGCTGGTCGCGCAGCTGGAGCAGGTCGCCTTCGCGCGGCTGGCCGCCGACGCGTCGGTCGCCCCGACGACCGACCAGCGGCTGCAGCTGAGCGGGTTCGCCGCGGCCGCGATCGCCCGCCGCGACACCGTGATGGCGCGGATCACCGAGCTGGGTGCGGACCCCGTCGCCGCGATCGCGCAGTTCGACCACGTCCTCGACGACTTCGACGCCCGCACCCAGCCGAGCACGTGGTGGGAGCGGCTGCTCAAGGCCTACGTCGGCTACGGCGTCGCGGACGACTTCTGCCGGGTCGCGGCCGAGGGCCTCGACGAGGAGTCCCGCCGCGTCGTGCTCACGGTCCTCGACGACGCCGCCCACGCCGAGCTGGCCGTGGCCGAGCTCGACGCCGCCGGCTCCGACGACGGCGTGCTCAGCTCGCGGCTCGCGTTGTGGGGCCGCCGGCTCGTGGGGGAGGCGCTCGGCGTCGTGCAGCGGCTGCTCGTGCAGCGCCCCGGGCTCGTGCGGCTGGTGTCGAGCGGCACGGGCGAC
>NZ_JAAXOY010000592.1 GCF_012396155.1 Cellulomonas septica
GTCAAGACGCACCTGTCGGAGGTGCTGCGCAAGCTGCGGTGCCGGGACCGGGTGCAGCTCGTCGTCCGGGTGCACGAGGCGGGCCTCGTCGAGGGGTGACACCCTGCGCGCGCCTCGGCGCGGACGGCACGCCGGCCGAGCTGGCCGACGCGGACGACCTGGTCCTGCTCGGCTGCGACTCCATGCTCGAGCTCGACGGCGAGATCCTCGGCAAGCCGGACGACGCCGACGACGCGGTGCGCCGCTGGCGGGCGATGCGGGGCCGGACGGGCGTGCTGCACACGGGGCACTGGGTGATCGACGAGCGCGCGACGCCCGACGAGGGCGGCGAGGGCACGCGCGGCACGCTCGGGGCGACGTCGTCGACGGTCGTGCACTTCGCGGACCTGTCGGACGAGGAGGTCGCCGCGTACGTCGCGACGGGTGAGCCCCTCGCGGTCGCGGGCGCGTTCACGGTCGACGGTCTGGGCGGGCCGTTCGTGGACCGCATCGAGGGCGACCACCACGGTGTCATCGGGGTGTCGCTGCCGCTGCTGCGCGGCCTGCTCGGGGAGATCGGCGTGACCGTCCCGAGCCTCTGGCGCACGGCCTGACCCACCCCCCGCCCCGGCACGCGCGTTGTGCCCACCGGACAACCCACACCGGGCACGGAGGACGACGGGCGCCTGTCCTTGTCGGATCCCTACACAAGCACTCCCGGGCGGGTTGGGCGGTTCCCCAATCTTGGACGACCGGCCCCGGGGAGCAGCGGAGCGCCGGGTCCCGCACGTTACGGTGGACCGTGCCCGTGATCTCCAAGGTCCTCATCGCGAACCGCGGTGAGATCGCCGTCCGCATCGCCCGCGCCTGCCGTGACGCACGGATCGGCTCCGTCGCCGTCTACTCCGACCCCGACCGCGAGGCCCTGCACGTCCGGGTCGCCGACGAGGCGTTCGCGCTGAACGGCGCCCGCGCGGCCGAGACGTACCTCGTCGTCGACAAGCTGCTCGACGTCGCCCGCCGCTCGGGCGCCGACGCCGTGCACCCCGGCTACGGGTTCCTGTCCGAGAACGCCGAGTTCGCGCAGGCCGTCATCGACGCCGGTCTCACGTGGATCGGCCCCCCGCCCGCCGCGATCGACGCGCTCGGCGACAAGGTGAGCGCGCGCCACATCGCGCAGCGCGCCGGTGCGCCGCTCGTCGCCGGCACACCCGACCCGGTGTCGGGCGTCGACGAGATCCACGCGTTCGTCGCCGAGCACGGCCTGCCCGTCGCGATCAAGGCGGCGTTCGGCGGCGGCGGCCGCGGCCTCAAGGTCGTGCGGTCGGCGGACGAGATCGACGAGCTCTACGAGTCGGCGGTCCGCGAGGCCGTCGCGGCGTTCGGTCGCGGCGAGTGCTTCGTCGAGCGCTACCTGGACAAGCCGCGGCACGTCGAGACGCAGTGCCTCGCCGACCAGCACGGCACGGTCGTCGTGGTGTCGACGCGCGACTGCTCGCTGCAGCGCCGCCACCAGAAGCTCGTCGAGGAGGCGCCCGCGCCGTTCCTCACGGACGCCCAGCGTGCGCAGCTCGTCGAGTCCAGCCAGGCGATCCTGCGCGAGGCCGGCTACGTGGGCGCCGGGACGTGCGAGTTCCTGGTCGGCGCCGACGGCACGGTGTCGTTCCTCGAGGTCAACACGCGCCTGCAGGTCGAGCACCCGGTCACCGAGGAGATCAGCGGCATCGACCTGGTCCGCGAGCAGCTGCGGATCGCCCAGGGCGAGCCGCTCGGGTACGACCACGTCGAGACGCGCGGCCACTCGATCGAGTTCCGCATCAACGGCGAGGACCCCGCGCGCGGCTTCCTGCCCGCGCCCGGCCGCATCGCGACGCTCCGCTTCCCCGCGGGACCGGGCGTGCGCGTCGACTCGGGCGTCGTCGAGGGCGACAGCGTCTCGGGCCTCTACGACTCGATGATCGCGAAGCTCGTCGTGACCGGCGCCGACCGGCCGCAGGCGATCGAGCGTGCACGCCGCGCGCTCGCCGAGCTCGACGTCGTCGGCATCCCCACGGTCGTGCCGTTCCACCGCGCGGTGCTCGACGCCCCCGAGTTCGCCCCCGCGGACCCCGCCGAGCCGTTCTCCGTGCACACGCGCTGGATCGAGACCGAGTTCGCCGACCGCCTCACGTCGCTCGGCACGGGCGCCGCCGCGCCCGCCGCCGAGGACGAGGAGGAGGCGCCCGCGCTCGAGCGCGTCGTCGTCGAGGTCGGTGGCAAGCGGCTCGAGGTCGTCCTG
>NZ_JAAXOY010000593.1 GCF_012396155.1 Cellulomonas septica
CGTCGCTCTTCCGATCTGCCAGCTGCTCGTACAGCGCCGCGGCGGCGGCGTGCGCCGACCGGTCCGTCACCGGGTACTGCATCGCGACCGCGACGGGCACGCCCGCCCGCACGAGCTGGTGCGCCGACCCGGCCTTCGGCTCCTGCGTGGTGACCTCGCCCGTGCTGCACCCGTTGAGCACCGCGACCCGCAGGTGCGGTGCGGCCAGCAGGTGGTCCGCGAGCGTCCGGGCGTCGAGCACGTCCGCGGTGCCGTCGTCCGCCGTGAGCGCGAGGATCCCGCCGCGCGCGTCCGCGCCGCCGTGCCCGACGACGTGCAGCACGTGCCAGCGGCCGTCGAGCGTGCACGGGTCGAGGCGCTCATGGAGGACGTGCGCGCGCTGCACGCGCAGATGGGCCCGACGGGCTCCTGACCGGCGTTCGACCATGACCCCGCGGCCGTGGCAGCCACCTTCTGACCGGGGCACGCGTGGCAGGCGGCGCGGCCGGCCGCGTCCGGCGGTCGGTCGTCAGACGAAGGACGCGTCCGTGACCGTCGCGCGGAAGAACTCGCCGTCGGCCTCGCGGTCCGTGCCTGCCCACCAGCTCGCGCGGAACCGGCCCGGCATCGTCACGCCGTGGAACGTCGCCTCGGCGTCGACCGTCACGACGAAGTGGTGGAGGGCGTGGCCCCGACCGTCCGGGTCGCCCCAGCGGTCCATCGTCACGCGCCGCAGCCGGCCGTCGGGCCCGACCTCGAACCGGACCGCGTGCTCGTCCCCCGCGATCCGCCATCTCCCCTCGAACGCGTCCGGATCGGCGTCCGGCGTCCAGGTCGCGGCACCGAACGCGGTCGGGACCAGCGCACCCTCGCCGGCCAGCCGACCGGCGGCGCTCCGGGCGACGTCGTCGTCCCGCGCGCTCATCACCGGCACGACGCCCGCGAGACGCCATCGCATCTCCCCGACGCCGTCGACGAAGCGGTCGAACCCGCGGACCGGGAGCCCGAGGATCGACGTGCGCGCCTGCCAGACGAACGCGTCTCCCGGGACGATCACCTGTCGCGCGGTGAACGGCCGCCACGAGCCGATCCTGATCTCGCCGTGCATCGTCAGCGCCGCCGAGCGGTGCAGCGGTGTCCCCTCGGCGATCGCGTGCCGCAACCAGCGGCCGGTCGCCTCGGGCAGACCGTCCGTGCTCGCGCGCGTGAAGCGGGGCACCAGCGACGCCGCGGGGTCCGACCGCCGGCCGTCGTCGGGTCGCGCGCGTGCCGCAGACGCGGGACCGGGCACGAGACCTCCACCCCCTCCATCGGGACTGTTCCGCACGGTAGGAGCGGGGCGGGACCGTCGCGCGAGTCGAAGGTCCCGCCTCCCGCTCAGGTCAGGCGGACGCGGCCACGTCGAGCACCCACGTCACGCCGAAGCGGTCGGTCAGCATGCCGAACCCCGCGCTCCACGCGGAGGCGGCGAGCGGCTCGACGACCGTCGCACCCTCAGCGAGGCCGTCCCAGACCGCCCGGACCTCGTCGAGCGAGGCACCGCGGACGGAGACGAAGAACGGCTGGTCGGTGAGGGTGACGCCGTTCTCGCGCCGCGTCGAGCCCCTCTGCGCCGGACCCGGTGCGCCGGGGACGTCGTACGCCATGACGCGGAACCCGTTGTCGGCCTCGACGAACCCGAAGACGACGCGGTCGGCACCGGGCGCGTCGGCGGGCATGCCGAGCTCGGCGTAGGTGGTCACGGTGACGCGCCCGCCGACGGCCGCCGCGTACAGGTCGAGAGCCGCGCGGGCGTCGCCGCGGAAGTTGAGGTGCGTGGTGGTGGTGAGGGTCATGTCCGCTCCTGACGGGTGCTCGCCCGGGTCGATCCCGGTGTCCACCACCCTTCCGTGCGTGTAGGCCAGGTTCGGTCCTACTCCGGCCCTAGGCTCCCAGACATGGCGACGACCACCTCCCGCCTGCTGCGGCTGCTCTCGCTGCTCCAGACGCGCCGCGAGTGGCCGGGCTCGCTCCTGGCCGACCGCCTCGGCATCAGCCGCCGGACCGTGCGCCGCGACGTCGAACGGCTGCGCGAGATGGGCTACCGGATCGAGGCGACGATGGGGCCGGACGGCGGCTACCGGCTCGAGGCCGGCTCGGAGGTCCCGCCGCTCCTCCTCGACGACGACCAGGTGGTCGCCCTCGCCGTGGCGCTGCAGGCGGCGACCGCGACCGGCGCGGCGATCGACGAGGCCGCGGTGCGCGCGCTCGGCACGGTGCGGCAGGTGATGCCGTCG
>NZ_JAAXOY010000594.1 GCF_012396155.1 Cellulomonas septica
TGCCCCACGCGGTCTCGCTCGGCACGCCGTTGATGTTGGCCTCGAGCTGGTTGCCGAGGTTCCAGCCCTTGCCCATCGCGGTGACGAGCTGCGCGGCGGCGCCCGCGAGCGCGTCGTGATCGTGCAGCGGCTCGTCGTCAAGCGCGTCGGCGCCGACGTCGCCGTCGCGTGCTACCTCGACCGCTCCCCCGCGGTCCCGCCCAAGGAGCACGTCGCGGTCGCCGGGCAGCGCGACCGCGGCGCGGGCCGCCCGACGAAGCGCGACCGCCGCCTCATCGAACGTCTCCGCGGCCACTGACCGACGGGCGGGTGCCACACTCCTCGCCATGACACCGACCGTGGCCGGGCTGCTCGACCGCGCGCGATCCTCCGACTGGCAGGACAGGGCCGAGGCGGGGCGGGCACTGGCTCCCCTCGTCGACGACGTCGCCGAGGTCCGCGCGGTGGTCGTCGACCTGCTGCTCGACCCGGAGGACACGGCGGTGTCGGACAGCACGTCGAGGACGCTCCTCGACCACGGGTCGCCGGTCGCGTGGCGGCTCTTCGCGCAGGCATGGGCACGGGCGCAGCCCGACCTCCTCGACCACCTGCATGCGACGTTCGTCGGCGTCCGCGCGACCGCCGCCATGGCGGGCGACCCGACGGAGGAGACCCTGCGAGCGCGCCTCACCGCTCTCGCGGAGGACGCCGATCCCAGCGTCCGCTCCGCGGTGCGGGGCCTGCTGGGCGACCCGACGCGCTGAGTCCCGGCGTCGAGGTCGCCGGCGGGCGCGGTCCGGCCCGACGGCGTGGGCGCACGGGGGCGCGGTCAGGCCCGGTGGCTAGACGCCCTCGACGCCCTGCGCGCGCATCCAGGCGTCGACGCCCGTGACGGCGAGGATCTCAGTCACCGGGCGCGGGGCGCCGTGGAGGCGCACGCGGCGGCCGGACTCGGTCGCGTCGCGGATCAGACGGACCAGGAGCGACAGGCCGGTCGAGTCGACGAACGTCACGTCCGCGCAGTCGACGACCACGTCCTGGTCGCCCGTGGCGAGGGCTGCCCACACGGGTGCGGCGGACTCGCGCACGGCGAGGTCGACGGCGCCCTCCAGGGTGATGCGCAGGACGGACCCCTCGGTCGCCACCGCGATGCCGCCGCTCACGCGCTCACCTCCGTCCGCAGCCCGAGCCGGGCCGACAGGGCCATCGCGTCGACGGGCGCGCGGACCTTCACGTCGTTGTCGAAGTAGACGAACACGTCGCGCCCCTCCGACGCGGGCGCCGCGCCGCGCAGCCGTCGCGCGTCGGCCGGATCGCCCCCGTCCGCCCAGGTGCGGACCTTCGCGGCCCAGCGGTCGAGCGCGTCGTCCTCGTAGCCGCTCGTGTAGAGCTCGGTGTCGCCGTGCAGGCGGACGTAGACGACGTCGGACGTGACGTCCTCGATGACGGGCCACCGGCCGGCGGTGTCGGCGACGACCAGCCCGACGTCGTGCGCGCGCAGCAGGTCGACGAGCTCGGGCGTCTCGAACGACGCGTGCCGCACCTCCAGGACGTGCCGCAGCGGGCGGTCGGCGTCGGTGGTCGTCCACGCCCGGTCGTCGAGCCGTTCGTCGTGCCGCGTCGCCATCTCCGCCGCGGCGGCCGTCGTGCGCGGCAGCAGGTCGAAGAACGCGGCGAGCCGGTCGGGGTGGAACCCGAGGGTGGGCGGGAGCTGCCAGAGGATCGGGCCGAGCTTGGCGCCGAGCGCGAGGACGCCGCTCGCGAGGAAGTTCGCGACCGGCGTCTCGACGTCGGCGAGCTTGCGCATGTGCGTGACGAACCGCGGGCCCTTCACGGAGAAGAGGAAGTCGTCGGGCGTCTGCTCGGCCCACGCGCGGTAGCTCTCGGGGCGCTGCAGCGAGTAGAAGGAGCCGTTGATCTCGATGCTCGTGAGCCGGCGCGCGGCGTAGTCGAGCTCGAGCCGCTGGGGCAGGCCGCGCGGGTAGAAGACGCCACGCCAGGGGGCGTAGCGCCAGCCGCTGATCCCGACCCGGATGGCCACCGGCACAGCCTGCACGGCGGACGCCAGACCGGCATCCGGAAGGGCGCACACTGGTCGGGTGACCGTCGAGAGCTCCCCCGCGCGTGGCCCCGAGGGCGACGCGGCGGCCCCGGTGCTCGTCGACGTCTACCGCCCGGCCGGTCGTCTCGACGTGCGCCGCACGGTCGCGCCGCACCGTCGCGGTGCCGCGGACCCGTGCTGGTGGACCGCCCCCGACGGCGCGCTCTGGCACG
>NZ_JAAXOY010000595.1 GCF_012396155.1 Cellulomonas septica
CGCTCGCGCTCGCCTGCGTCGGGGTGCCCGCCGCCTTCGCGGTCCAGGGCACGACGCCGACCGGGCCGACCGCGGCCGCCACGGTCAGGCTCGAGATCGGTGCGGACCGCGCGTGCTCCGGCGCGCTGCTGGGGCCGTGGTGGGTGCTGACCGCCGCGTCCTGCTTCACCGACCCGGCAGGAGGTGCCCTCGTCGAGGGCAGGCCGACGCAGCCGACGAAGGCGACCGTCGGGCGCGTGGACCTGACCGGGACCGCCGGTCGGGTGCTCGGCGTCGACCTCCTCGTGCCGCACCCGGACCACGACGTGGTGCTGGCGCGGCTCTCCGCGCCGGTCGGTGACGTCGCGGCCGTCAAGGTCGCCACGGCCGCGCCGGTCGTGGGCGAGGCGCTCACGGTCACCGGGTACGGCCGCACCGGGATCGACCTGGTCCCGGACACCGCGCACGTGGCGACGTTCACCGTCGGGGCCGTCGCGGGGGGCACGATCGACCTCGAGGCGCAGAGCGCGGGCGCGACGATCTGCAAGGGCGACGCCGGCGGACCCACGCTGCGCACCACGTCGTCGGGCGTGGAGCTCGTCGCCATCCACCACACCGCCTACCAGGGCGGGTGTCTCGGCTCGACCGCGACGAAGCAGGCGGCGACCGAGACACGCGTGGACACGCTCGCCGGCTGGATCACCCAGAACACCGTGAAGAGCTGCGGGCCGACGCCCGCCCCCGCTCCGGCGCAGCAGCCCGTCGCCGACGGTCAGCTGATCCGGACCCCGAACGGGACGATCTCCATCGTGGCGGGCGGCGCGAAGTACGGGCTCTCGTACGCCCAGTGGGCCGCGATGGGCCTTCGCGGGTACACGGACGTGTCCGACGCGACCGCCGCCACGCTGGTCGACGTGCCGCGCGACGGCACGTTCCTGCGCAACCCGGCCGACGGCGGCATCTACAAGATCGTCAGCGGCACCCGGTACCGGCTCTCCGCGACGGAGTGGCAGGCGCTCGGGTCGCCGGGCTACACCGACGTCCCCGTGGAGTTCATCAACCGCGCTCCCGACGCCGCCGCCGGGGGACCGGCCCTGCTCCGTGACCCCGCGAACGGGTCGATCTACCAGGTGGTCGGATGCTCGCGGTACCCGCTGACCCTCGCCCAGTGGCAGGCGCTCGGGTCGCCGCCGTACCAGCCGGCGCCGGCCGGGCTCATCTCGCGCATCCCGACGGGAGTGCCGACCGAGCCTGCCCTGCTGCGCGACCGCACGGACGGCGGCATCTACCAGGTCGCCGGGACCGCGAAGTACCGGCTCTCGATGGCGGAGTGGCAGGCCCTCGGCTCGAAGCCGTACACCGAGGTCCCGCCGGCGCTGCTCGCGCAGGTCACCCGCACGATCCCCACGCGCCACGTGCTGCTCCGCAACGCGTCGACGGGGGAGATCTTCCAGGTGGTGGGCGGTGCGAAGCGCAAGCTCTCGTCCGAGCAGTGGCTGGCCATGGACGACCGGACGTACGTCGACGTCCCGGTGGGCTGGCTCGGGGCCATCCCGAGCTGGTGACGGCGCGACGGCGTCGGACGGGGCGACTCGTCCGACGCCGTCGGCGTCGCGGTGACACGCCGGCAGGGGAGTGCCGCGAATCGCCCCGCAGCGAGTCATCGGGGCATTAACATCCGTCACCGAGGGGTATGTCCCGAGACCGCAGGAGCGCGCCCCGCGCCACCTGCCTCCGGGCGTACCCGTCGCTCACGTTCCCGCGCACCGCAGGCCGCCCGCTCTCGCCTGCCGACGCACGGGACGAGGGGTGCGGGGTCGGACGTCGTCAGCAGGTGACGAGGGCTCCCGTCGACGCAGCGTCGCGTCCGACGGTGCCCTCCGGAGGGGGAGCTGTGGCACGTATCGGTGTGCGGTCATTGGTGGCTGGTGTCGTCTCGGTCGTGCTGGGGCTGACCGTGGGCGGGACGCCCGCCGCGGCGGACGAGCCGCTCGACGACGGGAGCGACCGGTCGTGGGCGGCCGCGCTGCTCACGACCGGCACACCATCGGTCCGGCGCGCGGCCGAGGCGGCGCTGCTGGGCTCCGACGCCCAGCTCGACGCCTTCGTCGACACCGGGTTCGAGGCGGCGCTCGCGGCCGACTACCGCGCGTCGGCGCAGACCCTGGGCGGCACCGACGGTCCCGCGCTGAAGGCGGCGGCGACGACGGCGCTGGCCGGCACCGACGCGCAGCTGAAGGCGTTCGTCGACGGCGGCTTCCGGACGG
>NZ_JAAXOY010000596.1 GCF_012396155.1 Cellulomonas septica
CCGCCCCCGCCGGGCTCCGCGTGGAAGCCGCCCGCCCTCCAGCCGGGCATCGTGCCGCTGCGGCCGCTCGGCCTCGGCGAGGTGCTCGACGGCGCGTTCAAGGCGATCCGGGCCAACCCCCGCGTCATGTTCGGCCTGTCCGCGCTCGTCGTCGGCGCCGCGGTCGTCCTGTCGACGATCCTCACGTGGTACGTGCAGGGCCTCGTCGCGGGTGCGATCAGCGACGCGCTGCTCGAGCTCGACCCGTCCGGTGCCAGCGGCCTCGACGCGATGCTGGGCTGGGCCGTCGGCACGCTCCTGACCGCGCCGATCATCTGGCTCGCCACGACCGTCCTCACCGGCCTGCTCATCGTGTCCGTCAGCCGGTCCGTGCTGGGGCGCACCATCACCATCGGCGAGGTCCTGCGCTCGGGCCGCGTGTGGTGGGTCGTCGGGTTCACGCTCCTCGCGGGCGCCGCGGTGCTGCTGGTCGCCGCGCTCCTGGTCGGCGCCGTGGTCGGCCTCGCCGTGGCCGACCAGACAGGGTTCGCGGTCGCCGTCGGGATCCTCGGGTGGCTGGGGCTCGTCGTCGCCGGCATCTGGTTCACGATCCGCACGCTGCTCGCACCGGCGGCGCTCATGCTCGAGGGCAAGGGCTTCTGGTCGACCGTCGCGCGCGCCTGGCGGCTCACGCGCGGCAGCTTCTGGCGCCTGCTCGGGTACTACGTGCTCGTCCAGATCATGGTGAGCGTCGCGAGCTACTTCGTGATGTTCCCGTTCGAGCTCGTCGGGACGCTCGTCACGCAGGACCCGACCGGCACGTCGTTCGTCTCGATCGTCCTCACGGGCATCGGCAACGTCATCGCCTACACGCTCACGACCGCGTTCACCGCGGCCATCTACGCGCTGCTCTACATCGACGTCCGCATGCGCCGCGAGGGGCTCGACCTCGAGCTCGCACGAGCCGCCCAGGCCGGATGACCGCGCTGTCCGTCGTCGCCGCGCTCCTGCGCGACGTCCCCGTCCAGCCGGACGCCGAGACCGCCCGTGAGTGGGCCCGCGACGAGCTCGCCCGGCCCGAGTACCACCGGCAGCCGTCGCTCCTGCAGCGGGTCCTGGAGTGGCTGCAGGAGCAGCTCGACTCGGTGCCGTCGCTCGGGCTGCCCGACGGCGTCGCGCTGACGGTCGCCGTCGTCGCGGGCGCGGGGCCCGTCACCGGTGCGGTCGTCGTGGGCGCGCTCGTCGGGCCGGCCGGCGGTTGTCCGCCGTCCCAGCCGAAGTACGTGTCGCACACCCGGCAGAACTCGGCCGTCGCCGGGTTCACGGCGCCGCACACGTCGCAGATGCGCTCGGCCATACCGTCTCCCTCGACCTTCGTCAGGCTAGTCGCGCGGCCCCGGGCCGCGGCAGTCCGTGCACGAAAGGGCAGCCGACGCTGCCCGGGCACGCCGGTGGACGTCCGGTGCCCCACGAGGGAGGAGCGCGCGACGGCGCGTGAAGTACGCCCGACGGCCGCCGGTCCACGGGGAGGCCCCCGGCTGCGGCGAGACCACGACGACACGTTCCCGGACACCCGCGCGGAAATTGCGGACGATTCGTACACTCGGAGGTCACGGGGGGCAGTGCTCGGCGGTGGGTCGAGGGGAGAGTCATGTCGCAGCACGACTCCGTGCGGGTCGCCCACGAGTACTTCGTCACGACCGGGCGGCTCGCCGGGCAGCACGTCCGACGCCTCGTCGCCGACTCGTGGCGGCGCAGCGCGCGCAGCGGTGTCGACCCCGAGGTCCCCGCACCGCCCGTCGACATGGCCGGCCGCACGCTGACCTCCTACCGTCGCGGGCACGCGCTCTCGGCCGCGATGCCCGTCGTGCGCGACCTGCTGGTCCGGCCGGGCGCGGGCGCCGGGTGGATCACCGCGCTGACCGACGACGCGGGTCGCCTGCTGTGGGTCGAGGGTGACCGCGACGTGCGCCGCAAGGTCGAGGGCGTCGGGTTCGTCGAGGGTGCCGTGTGGAGCGAGGACCGCGCCGGGACGAACGCACCCGGCGTCGCGCTCGTCACCGAGCGGCCCGCGCAGGTCGTCGGGACCGAGCACTACGCGCGCACCGTCCACCCGTGGAACTGCACCGCCGCGCCCGTCCGCGGACCGTCCGGGCAGGTGCTCGGGGTGCTCGACGTGACCGGCGGCCCCGTCGTCGCGACCGCCGTGATGATGTCGCTGGTCCGCGCGACCGTCGCCGCGGTCGAGGCCGAGCTCGCCCGCG
>NZ_JAAXOY010000597.1 GCF_012396155.1 Cellulomonas septica
CCCGCGCGCTCGCGACCGCGACGCGCGCCACGAAGGACGCCGCGCTGCACGCGCTCGCCGACGCGCTGGTCGCCGCGACCGAGGAGATCGTCGCCGCGAACGCGCTCGACCTCGAGAAGGGCCGGGCCGACGGCATCTCCCCGGGGCTCCTCGACCGTCTTGCTCTCACCCCCGACCGCGTCGCGGCGATCGCCGACGCACTGCGCGAGCTCGCCGGCCTGCCCGACCCGGTCGGCGAGGTCGTGCGCGGCTCGACGCTGCCGAACGGCCTCCGGCTGCGCCAGCTGCGCGTCCCCATGGGCGTCGTCGGCATGATCTACGAGGCCCGGCCGAACGTGACGGTCGACGCCGCGGGGCTCGCGCTCAAGTCCGGCAACGCGGTGATCCTGCGCGGCGGGTCCGCGGCGGCCCGCAGCAACGAGGTCATCGTCCGGGTGCTGTCCGACGCGCTCGTCGCGCAGCGGCTCCCGGGCGACCTCGTCCAGTCCATCGACGCGTGGGGCCGCCCCGGCGCCGTCGCGCTCATGCACGCGCGCGGGCTCGTCGACGTGCTCGTGCCGCGGGGGGGAGCGGACCTCATCGCGACCGTCGTGCGCGAGTCCACGGTGCCCGTGATCGAGACCGGCGTCGGCAACGTGCACGTCTACGTCGACGAGAGCGCCGACCTGTCCGTCGCGCTGCCGATCCTGCTCAACGCCAAGACCCAGCGCGTCGGCGTCTGCAACGCCGCGGAGACGCTGCTCGTGCACGAGGGCGTCGCCGACGAGTTCCTGCCCGTCGCGCTGGCGGCGCTCGCGGACGCGGGCGTCACGATCCACGGCGACGAGACGACGCTGCGGCTCGCGCCCGAGGAGGTCTCCGTCGTCGCCGCGACCGACGAGGACTGGGCGACGGAGTACCTGTCGCTCGACCTCGCGGTCCGCGTCGTCGAGGACCTCGACGAGGCGCTCGACCACATCCGCACCTGGAGCTCGGGGCACACCGAGGCGATCGTCACCCGCGACCTCGCGGCGTCCGAGCGGTTCGTCGCCGAGGTCGACTCCGCGGCCGTCATGGTGAACGCCTCCACCCGGTTCACCGACGGCGGCCAGCTCGGCCTCGGTGCCGAGATCGGCATCTCCACCCAGAAGCTGCACGCCCGCGGCCCGATGGGCCTCGCCGAGCTCAC
Organism: Cellulomonas septica; assembly: GCF_012396155.1. Lineage (GTDB taxonomy): Bacteria > Actinomycetota > Actinomycetes > Actinomycetales > Cellulomonadaceae > Cellulomonas > Cellulomonas septica. The sequence goes on from NZ_JAAXOY010000597.1 coordinate 1,169, forward strand.
GACCACCAAGTGGGTCGTGCAGGGCGACGGGCACGTCCGGCCCTGAGGCCACAGCGCGTCGTGCGACACTTGTCGCTCCCCGACAACACCCCAGGAGGAACACCGTGCACAGCGCACTGATCGCCGCCGCCGAGGAAGCCGCCGAGCACGTCAACGAGCTCCCCTTCTCGCCCGTGGTGTTCGGGATCGGGGCGTTCGTCGGCCTCGTCGCCATGCTGCTGTTCACCTTCGCGTTCCGGAGCGTCGGGACCCGCCACTGAGCGCGGCGGGGAGCGACGGTCCGATGACGCAGCGGCGACCCCGTCTGGGTGTGATGGGTGGCACGTTCGACCCCGTCCACCACGGTCACCTCGTCGCCGCGAGCGAGGTCGCGGACCGGTTCGACCTCGACGAGGTCGTGTTCGTCCCCACGGGCCAGCCGACGTTCAAGCAGGAGCAGGACGTCTCGGTCGCGGAGCACCGCTACCTGATGACCGTCATCGCGACGGCGTCGAACCCGCGGTTCACCGTGAGCCGCGTCGACATCGAGCGTCCGGGGCTGACGTACACGGTCGACACGCTCCGTGACCTCGAGACGCTGCGCCCGGACGCCGACCTCTTCTTCATCACGGGTGCCGACGCGATCGAGCAGATCCTCACGTGGAAGGATGCCGAGGAGCTGTTCGCCATGGCGCACTTCGTGGCGGTGACCCGTCCGGGTCACACGTTGTCGGTCGACGGCCTGCCCGCCGACCGTGTGAGCATCCAGGAGATCCCCGCCCTGGCGATCTCCTCGACCGACGTCCGCGCGCGGGCACGCGCCGGCCAGCCGGTCTGGTACCTCGTCCCCGACGGGGTGGTCCAGTACATCGCGAAGCACAGGTTGTATCGAGGTCAGTCATGAGTGAACCGGGAGAGCGGCGCCGTCGCCGCGAGCTCGAGCGCGCCGCCGCCGAGCAGGAGGCCGCCCAGGGGCAGTCGTCCCGTCGCGCCATGCGCGAGCAGACGACGGGTGGCTCCGGCGTGCCGTCCTGGTCGCAGCCGGCCGACGAGCAGCCGGCGCGGTCCCGCCGGTCGAGCCGCGACA
>NZ_JAAXOY010000598.1 GCF_012396155.1 Cellulomonas septica
AGCTGCTCGCAGATGTAGTGACCGGCGCTGACGCCCATGCCGTAGTTGTCGCCGAGCACCGTCGTGCGCGCGGCGTTCGGGTCGTCGAACTCGCGGTCGACGTTGACGACGACGATGCCGGCCTCCACGACCTGCAGGACACCCGCGTCGACGGCCGCGAGCGCCCGCTCGAGGCTCGCGCGGCTGGTCGCCCGGGCGGCCAGCGACGACAGCGTCGACGGGGACGGCGACGCGAGGTCCGGGCGCAGGCGCAGCAGCGTGACGAGGTCGTCGTCCCCGCACGCGCGCAGGTACCCGGTGAACGTGGCCATCCGTCCCACGATACTTTCCCGCCCTCACGACCGGGGCTGGCCGAGGTCGCGCTCCACCGCACGGCGGAGTGCGCGAGCGGCCTCGCGGGGCCGGCACGACCGTGCCCCGACGCGGGCACGACGCGGGCACGACGCCACGCCTGCGGCTAGCGTGCGAGACGTCCACCCGCCCTCGTCCGGAGGTCAGCCGTGACCGGATCCCTCGACCCCACCGTCGGCCAGGTCGGCGCCGACGCGCTCGCCGCGCTGCTCGCCGACGCCCGCGCGCAGCACGACGACGTCGTCGCGCTCCGGCACGCGCTGCACCGCTCGCCCGAGATCGGCCTGGCACTCCCGGTGACGCAGCGGCTCGTGCTCGACGCGCTCGACGGCCTGGGGCTCGAGGTCACGACGGGCACGGGGCTGTCGTCCGTGGTCGCGGTCCTGCGCGGCGCGCGCCCGGGACCTGCGGTGCTGCTGCGCGGCGACATGGACGCGCTGCCCGTCGCGGAGGAGTCGGACGAGCCGTTCGCGTCCGAGAAGCCGGGCGTGATGCACGCGTGCGGGCACGACCTGCACACCGCCGGGCTGGTCGGCGCGGCCCGGCTGCTCGCCGCCCGCCGCGAGCAGATCGCGGGCTCGGTGGTGCTGATGTTCCAGCCGGGCGAGGAGGGCGACCACGGCGCGCGGCTCATGATCGAGGAGGGCGTGCTCGACGCGGCCGGGGACCGGGTCGTCGCCGCGTACGCGCTGCACGTCATGTCGTCGCTGCTGCCGACCGGGGTCGTGATGTCGCGGCCGGGCACGATCCTCGCCGCCGCCGACACGGTGCGCGTCACGGTCCACGGACGCGGCGGGCACGGCTCGATGCCGCACCTCGCGGCCGACCCCGTCCCGGTCGCAGCCGAGATCGTCCTCGCGCTGCAGGCGATGGTCACGCGCCAGTTCGACGTGTTCGACCCGGTCGTCGTCACGGTCGGCCACATCCTCGGCGGCACGACCGACAACGTCATCGCCCCGACGGCCCGGCTCGAGGCCACCGTCCGCACCTTCTCGGAGGCCGCGCACGCGGTCGTCCCGGAGCGCCTGGCGCGCGTGTGCGAGGGCGTCGCCGCGGCCCACGGGCTGACCGCCACGGTCGACTACGAGCGCGGCTACCCGGTCACGGTCAACACGCCCGACGAGGTGCAGCGGGCGGCGCGCGTCGTCCCCGCGCTGCTCGGCGCGGACGCGTGGCACGAGGCGGCGCAGCCGCTCCCGGGCGCCGAGGACTTCTCCTACGTGCTCGAGCGGGTGCCGGGCGTGTTCGTCGCGGTCGGGGCGACGCCCGTCGGCGAGGACCCGCGCACCGCCGCGGACGCGGTCGTCGACCTCGCGGAGCGCAGCGGCGGGCGGGTCGACTCCCGCTCCGAGCACGCGGCGTCGCAGGAGCAGGCGGGCTCCGCGGCGCTGACGATCCGCGTGCCCGCGGACGAGGTGTCGGCCACCGTCGACGCGCTGCGGGACCTCGGCCGGATCGACGAGATCGACCTCGACGCGCAGGACGTCACCGCCGCCGCGCAGGACCTCGACGCGCGCATCCGCGGCCTCGAGCTGTCGGTCGCGCGCATGTCCGACCTCCTCGCACGCACCACGACCACGGAGGACGTCGTCGCCGCGGAGAACGCGCTGACCGAGCGGCAGACGCGGCTCGAGGAGCTCCAGTCGCAGCGTGCGCGCCTCGCCGACGCGGTCGCGCTGTCGACGCTCACGGTCGAGCTGGTCGGGCCGGGTGTCGTGCCCGCCGCGTCGCCGGGACCCACGTCGTTCGTCGGCGGCCTCGCCGTCGGCTGGCAGTCGTTCGTGGTGACGCTCCGCGGCCTGCTCGTCGTCCTCGGCGTCCTGCTGCCGTGGCTGGCGTTCGCGGGTGCGGTGACCGCCGGGGTCGTCGCGGCCGTCCGCT
>NZ_JAAXOY010000599.1 GCF_012396155.1 Cellulomonas septica
GGTGCCCGAGCCGGCCGAGGGCGGGTTCGCGCTCCTGGACATGGAGGGCGTCCAGGTGGGCCGGGTCGACACCGCCCCGGACGGGCTCCCGGTGGTCGACGTGCCGGTCGGCGACGCGCGCACGCTGTCCGCGGTGCTCGCGGTGCTCGAGCAGCTGCCCGCCGACCTGCTGGCGCAGGTGCAGGGCGTGTCGGCGCGCACGCAGGACACGGTCACCATGCAGCTGCGCGACGGCGTGCGCGTGGACTGGGGGTCCGCGTCGGAGACGCCGCTCAAGATCGCGGTGCTGTCGACGCTGCGGTCGTCGGCCGCGGCGGCGGGGGCGACGGTGATCGACGTCTCGGCCCCGCGACTGCCGATCACGCGGTGACGGGTCCGGCGGCGCGACGGCGTCCGGGCAGCGTCCGGAACACGTCGCGCGACACGCGGCGTGGTGCGTTGAACACGGCGCGCGCGGCACCTAGCGTCACGCACTGACAGCACGCCTGACATAACTCTAACCCTCAACCTGAACCTGAAGGTTGAACCTCGACCGCGGCGTGTCGCGGTCACCCTCGCGGGCAGCACCCCGCGACCGGCTCGGAACGAGAGGCACCCACCGTGGCAGCTCCGCAGAACTACCTGGCGGTCATCAAGGTCGTCGGCATCGGCGGCGGCGGCGTCAACGCCGTGAACCGCATGATCGAGGTCGGCCTCAAGGGTGTCGAGTTCATCGCCGTCAACACCGACGCCCAGGCCCTGCTCATGTCCGACGCCGACGTCAAGCTCGACGTCGGCCGCGAGCTCACGCGCGGGCTCGGCGCCGGCGCGGACCCCGAGGTCGGCAAGAAGGCCGCCGAGGACCACGCCGAGGAGATCGAGGACGTCCTGCGCGGCGCCGACATGGTCTTCGTGACCGCGGGCGAGGGCGGCGGCACGGGCACCGGCGGTGCGCCGGTCGTCGCGCGCATCGCCCGCTCGCTCGGCGCCCTGACGATCGGTGTCGTGACGCGTCCGTTCACCTTCGAGGGCCGTCGTCGCTCGGTGCAGGCCGACACGGGCATCGAGGCGCTGCGCGCCGAGGTCGACACGCTCATCGTCATCCCGAACGACCGCCTGCTGTCGATCTCCGACCGCAACGTGTCGGTCCTCGACGCGTTCCACTCCGCCGACCAGGTGCTGCTGTCCGGCGTGCAGGGCATCACCGACCTCATCACGACCCCGGGTCTCATCAACCTCGACTTCGCCGACGTGAAGTCCGTCATGCAGGGCGCCGGCTCGGCGCTCATGGGCATCGGGTTCGCGCGCGGCGAGGACCGTGCGGTCCAGGCCGCCGAGATGGCGATCTCGTCGCCGCTGCTCGAGGCCAGCATCGACGGCGCGCACGGCGTGCTGCTGTCGATCCAGGGCGGCTCCGACCTCGGCCTGTTCGAGATCAACGAGGCCGCGCGCCTCGTGCAGGAGGCCGCGCACCCCGAGGCGAACATCATCTTCGGTGCCGTCATCGACGACGCCCTGGGCGACGAGGTCCGCGTGACCGTCATCGCGGCCGGGTTCGACGGCGGCGGCCCGGTCGTGCGTCGCGACTCGCGCGCGCTCGGCCAGGTCAGCGGTGCGTCGGTGCGGTCGGTCCCGTCCGTCCCGTCGGTGCCCACGCCGCGTCCCGTCGTCGACCCCGAGGACGAGGTCCTGCCGGTCGGCGCGTACGGGCAGTCGCGCCCCGCGCGCCCCGCGCCGCAGCCCGAGGTGCCCGCGTTCCTGTCCACCGAGGCCGAGCCCACGCCGATCACCGGCGCGCTCGAGGTGCCGCGCATCTTCACCGAGGACGCGCCGCGCCGGGAGCGCGAGGAGCTCGACGTCCCCGACTTCCTCAAGTAGGCGTGCCGGGCGGGCTCGCCGTGCTCGCCGTGGACCTCGGCCCGGGTGTCCGGGCCGGGTTCACGACGCGGGCCGGCGGCGTGAGCCGTGCGCCGTACGACGCGCTCAACCTCGGTGCGGGCGTCGCCGACGACCCGTCGGCCGTGGCGGAGAACCGTCGTCGCGTCGCGCGCTGGGTCGGTGCGGCGGTCGCGTACGGCACGCAGGTGCACGGGCGGCAGGTCGCGGTCGTGCGCGCCGCTCCGACCGAGGACGACGACCCGCTCGCGTCGGTCGGCGAGGTCGACGCGCTCGTGGGCGTCGCCCCGGGTGTCGCGGTCGGCGTGCTCGTCGCCGACTGCGTG
>NZ_JAAXOY010000006.1 GCF_012396155.1 Cellulomonas septica
CCACCCGGGTCCCGGGCACGCGCGGAGGAACCACGCGCGGAGGTGCCGGTGACGTCGTGGTCGAGCGGGCCGCCCGACGGGCGGTGGGCGCGGCTCTGCGTCATGACCGGCCTCCCTGGTCGCTCCGCGCGTCGACGCCCGGACGATGCGTCCAGCGTGCCGACGGCCTCGCTGCCCTCGCAACGGGGTGCCGCCCGCCGATCGGGCACCTGTCGCTGCCCGAAAGGGCTGGGTCAGTCGCCGTCCGCGGGGGGTGCGGGGAGCAGCTCGGCGCGCAGCGCGTCGACGCCGACGAGCGTGACTGGCGGTCGCATGGCCTCCGGGCGCGCGTCCCACTGCGCGCGGGTCAGGACGAAGCGCCGGTTCAGCGCCGCCTGGCCGTCGCGCACCATCGGGTCGTCGCCGTTCTCGGCGTAGCCGAGGCGACGGGTCACGCCGAGCGAGCGCGCGTTGTCGGCGAACGCGCCGGTCGTGCAGCGTTCGGCGCCGAGGCCGTCGAACAGCAGGTGCAGGATCATCAGCCGCATCCGGGTGCCGACGCCCGCGCCCTGGTGGCGCAGGCCGAGCCACGAGCCGGTCTCGGCGGTCCGCAGCAGGGGGAAGTGCTTCGCGTAGGCGCCCTGGATGCCGAGCACCTCGCCGTCGCGGACGACGCCGAGCTCGATGCGCCAGTCGTCGACGCCGAACGACGCGCGGTTGCCCCACTGGTAGGTGAGGACGTTGCGAGCGACCTCGGCGGGGGTGCCCTGGGTCCACGGCACGGAGAACGGCATGAGGTCGGGGCCGTGGACGCCGTCGCCGGCGAGGCGGGCGAGGTCGGCGAGCAGGTCGTCGTCGAGGTAGCGGAGCTCGAGGTCACCGCTGGTGACGCGGACGCCGGCGAGGGGCCAGAGGTCGACGAAGGGGGCCGTCATGCCCGTCAGGGTGTCCGCCGGCCGGCCCGACGGCAACCCGTTTCGGCCGGTCACCACGCGTCGCCGCCGCGGGCCCGGTCGGTGATCGCGGCGAGCACGTCGTCGGCGTACACGGGCTCGGCGTGCGGGGTGACAGGGCCGTCGTCGAGCGTCGTCCACCGCCAGTGCGGGGCGACGCGTGCCGTGGTGCCGTGCTCGGCGAGCCGCAGGTCGAGCAGGACGCCGTACCGGTACCCGAACCGCCGCTGGATCGCCTGCGCGGTGCCCAGGTCGAGCGCGCCGGGGGTGTCGGCGGCGTCGGCGGAGAGCTCGACGAGCAGCAGGTTGTGCTCGGGGCCGAGGCGGCCGCGGCGGTGGACGATGAGGTGCGGGGCGCGGGCCGTGCCCTCGTCGAGTCGCACCGACGACTCGAGCACCATGCCCGACCGGTCGTACTCGGCGTCGACGTCCCACGTGCCCTCGACCGTCCCGCGCAGCGCCCAGCCGAGGTGGAAGGAGATCGTCCGCGGGCTGGGCCGGCTGGTCCCCGACGACGGCGCGAACAGCGTCCACTGGTCGACGAGCGTGTTCGTCAACGCGATCCGGACGCGGGCCTGCAGGTCGGCGAGCAGCATGCGCGGACCGTACTCCCCCGCCGCGGCCGTCCTGCGGGACCACCGGCCCGCGACGGCGCTGCGGCCTGGGACGACGTCGAGCCGACGCGTCCCGCGCGATCCGGTTACCGACCGGTCAGGTTTGCCGTCGACTGCGTGGGTCCGGACGTCTAGGTTGGTCCGCTGTGACACCTGTCATCGCCGCCCGTGGCCTCACCAAGACCTTCGGCGACCTCACCGCCGTCGCCGGCATCGACTTCGAGGTCGCGTCGGGCGAGTCCTTCGGGCTCCTCGGCCCGAACGGCGCGGGCAAGTCGACGACGATGCGCATGGTCGGCGCGGTGTCGACGCGGTCCGGCGGCGACCTGCACGTCCTCGACCTCGACCCCGACACGCACGGGCCGGAGATCCGGTCGCAGCTCGGGGTCGTGCCGCAGGAGGACAACCTCGACACCGAGCTGACCGTGCGCGACAACCTGCTGGTCTACGGCCGCTACTTCGGCCTCCCCCGCCGCGTGTGCGCCGAGCGTGCCGACGAGCTGCTCGAGTTCGCGCAGCTCACCGAGAAGGCCAAGGTCAAGACCGACAACCTGTCCGGCGGCATGAAGCGGCGCCTGACGATCGCCCGCGCGCTCATCAACGAGCCGCGCATCCTCATGCTCGACGAGCCGACCACGGGCCTCGACCCGCAGGCCCGGCACGTGCTGTGGGACCGGCTGTTCCGGCTCAAGGAGCGGGGCACGACGCTCGTCGTCACGACGCACTACATGGACGAGGCCGAGCAGCTCTGCGACCGGCTGGTCGTCGTCGACCACGGCCGGATCATGGCCGAGGGCAGCCCGGCCGACCTGATCCGCGAGTACTCGACGCGCGAGGTCGTCGAGCTGCGGTTCGGGTCGAGCCGCAACGCCGAGGCCGCCGAGCGCATGGACGGCGTCACCGAGCGCATCGAGGTCCTGCCCGACCGCGTGCTGCTGTACGCCGACGACGGCGAGGCGGTCGTCGAGAAGGTGCTCGCCCTGGGGCTCGAGCCGACGACGAGCCTGGTCCGCCGGTCCAGCCTGGAGGACGTGTTCCTCCGCCTCACGGGGCGGAGCCTCATCGAATGACGACGACGAGCACCCCGACGCCCGCAGCCCGGCGCGCGCTCGACGCCGGCGTCCTGCCCCGCCGGTTCGGCTGGTGGTACGTCGCCGAGGCGCAGCTGCGCAGCATGAAGGCGTACGGCTGGACGATCGTGGCGAGCGGCGTCGGGCAGCCGCTGCTCTACCTGCTCGGCATCGGGCTCGGCCTGGCCGCGTTCCTCGACGTGTCCGTCGCCGAGGGTCCTGACGGGCCGATCGACTACGTGACGTTCGTGGCGCCCGCGCTGCTCGTCACCGCCGCCGTCGGCGTCGCGATGGACGAGTTCACCTACGCCGTGATGTCGGGGTTCAAGTGGCGGCGGCTGTACTACGCGCCGAACGCGTCGCCGGTGTCGCCGCCGCAGCTCGCGACGGGCGTCGTCGTGGCGTGCGCGGGCCGGATGCTGTTCACGGTCGTCGTGTACTACGCGCTCATGGTCGCGTTCGGTGCGGTCGGGGACCCGCTGTCCGGCCTCGCGATCCCGCTCGTCGGCATCCTCGGCGGCCTCGCGTTCGGCCTGCCGGTCATGGCCTACTCGGCGTCGATCGAGGACGACCGCGGGCAGTTCGCGCTCATCCAGCGGTTCGTCTTCACGCCGATGTTCCTGTTCTCCGGCACGTTCTACCCGCTCGACTCGGTGCCGCTCGCGTTCCAGTGGATCGGGTGGATCTCGCCCGTGTGGCACGCGTCCGAGATCGGCCGGTCGCTCAGCTACGGGTCCGCGCCCGGCTCGTGGCCCGTCGGCGTGCACCTCGCGATCCTGCTGGTCATGGCCGGTGTCGGCGGTCTCGTCGCGGGCCGGATCTTCACGCGGAGGTTGCGGGGATGACGACGACCGCCACCACCCGTCCCGCGGCGCGTCGGCGCTCCCGCGGCGGCGTGCGTGCCCTGTACGCCGGCAACGCCGGCGCGGTCGTCGAGCGCGGGCTGCGCGCGACCCGGTCCGGCAACTGGGTCATCGTGCTGTCCGGCTTCTTCGAGCCCGTGTTCTACCTGCTCGCGATGGGCTACGGCCTCGGCACGTTCGTCGGCGACGTCACGATGGAGTCCGGCGAGACGATCTCGTACGCCGCGTTCGTCGCGCCCGCGCTGCTCGCGGTGTCCGCGATGAACGGCGCCGTCTACGACTCGACGTGGAACGTCTTCTTCAAGATGCACTTCGGCAAGATCTACGACGCGATGCTCGCGACGTCGATCGGGCCGCTCGACGTGGCGCTCGGCGAGATCTCGTACGCGCTGCTCCGAGGCGGGGTGTACGCGCTCGGGTTCCTCACGGTCATGCAGGTCATGGGCCTGAACCTCGCGTGGACCGCGTTCCTGTCGCTGCCCGCGCTGCTGCTCGTCGCGTTCGGGTTCGCGTCCGTCGGGATGGCCGTCACGAGCTACATGAAGACCTTCCAGCAGATGGACTGGATCAACTTCGTGATGCTCCCGATGTTCCTGTTCTCGGCCACCTTCTACCCGCTGACCGTCTACCCCGAGGCCGTGCAGTGGTTCATCAAGGCCCTGCCGCTGTGGCACGGCGTCGAGCTGGTCCGCGGCCTGACGACCGGGGAGCTCTCCCCCACCATGTGGGGGCACGTCGCGTACTTCGTCGGCATGGTCGTCCTGGGCGTCGCGTTCACCACGACCCGCCTGCGCGCGCTCTTCCTCGACTGACGCGTCTCGCCGGCCCGTCGGCCGGCGGCCGGACGACGAACGGGCCCCGGTGCACGCGAGGTGCGCCGGGGCCCGTCGACCGTGGCGGTCGCCCTGAGGTCAGCGGGTCAGCCGCAGACCTCACCGTTCACGGTGAACGACGTCGGGCTCGTGTTGGTCCCGGTGTGGGAGCCGTTGAACCCGATGTCGACGCTCTGACCAGGCTGGAGCGTGGCGTTCCACGATGCGCCCGTCGCGGTGACCGTCGTCCCGGTCTGCGACCACGTGGCGCTCCAGCCCTGCGTGACCTGCTGGCCAGAGGGGAAGGCGAACCCGAGGGTCCAGGTGAGGGGCTTCGTGCCGGTGTTGGTGATCTTCACCGCGCCGGTGAAGCCGGTGTTCCACGAGTTCGCCGTGTACGCGACCTTGCACGAGGCGGTCGTCGTGGTCGGCAGCGTCGTGAACGTGACCGCCGCGGAGGCCGCCGAGGTGTTGCCCGCGGCGTCCTTGGCCCGGACGACGTACGTGTACGCCGTGTCGGGCGTCAGGCCGGTGAGGACCGTCGACGCGGTGGTGGGCGACGCGACCAGCGTCTGCGTCGTCCCGCTGACCCGCAGCACCTCGTAGCCGGCCAGGCCGCTGCCGCCCGTGTCGGTCGACGCGGTCCAGGTGAGCGTGGCGCCCGTCGTGCCGATGTTCGACGCGAGCGGCGTGCCCGGGACGGTCGGCGCGGTGGTGTCGACCGGCGGTGCGGTCGTCGTGAACGTCACCGAGGCGGACACCGCGGAGACGTCGCCGGCCGTGTTCTTCGCCCGCACGGCGTACGTGTACGCGGTGCTGGGCGTCAGGCCGCCGAGCGTGTACGTGGTGCCCGTGGTCTGCGCGACGACGGTCGTCGTCGTGCCCTGGACGCGCAGCACGTCGTAGCCGGCGACGGCCGGGGTGCCGGTCGACGCGGCCCACGTGAGGGTCGCACCGGTCGACGTGACCGCGGACGCGACGGGCGTGCCCGGCGTGGTCGGCGGCTCGGTCGTGCCCTGCGTCTCGGTCGTGAACGTCACGGCGGCGGACGCGGCGGACACGTTGCCGGCGACGTCCTTCGCCTTGACGACGAAGGAGTACGACGTGCCCGGCGTGAGGTCACGCAGGAGGTAGGCCGCTGCGGTGGTGGTCCCGACCAGGGTCTGCGTCGAGCCCTGGACGCGGTACAGCTCGTACCCCGCGACACCCGACCCGGCGTCGGTGGAGGCCGCCCAGGTCAGCGACGCGCCGACGGTCGTGATGCCCGACGCGACCGGGGTGCCCGGGACGGTCGGAGCGGTCGTGTCGGTCGTCGTGCCGGTCGGCTCCTTGCCCCAGATCAGCGTCGAGCCGTCGTAGAGCGTGATCGCCGCCGTCTTCGCCAGCGCCGTCGAGCCGAGCCCCGCGAACGACGGGTCGTTCGCCGCGTTCCAGCCCGTCGGACCGGTGAGCCGGAACTGGATCTCCCGACGGTGCTGCGACTGGCCGCCCGGGTGGATGTTCTGCCCGACGCACGACAGCTCGACGTAGCCGAGCGTGCCGCCGGCGGAGACGCCGCGACCGGACTGCGCGCCGCACTCGCTGTAGTTCGACGACAGCGTGACGTCGGACGCCGAGAACCCGTCGGTGGTGAACCAGTACCGGATCTTGCCGTTCTTGAGCGACCGCGCCGGGAACGCCGACTGGTTGCGGATCATGCCCTTGATCTCGGTGTACGTGGTGCCCGGGGGCTGGTTGAGCATGGCCTCGACGAAGATCTCGTCGCCGTCGGGCGCCTCACGCGTCGGGAACGACGCGAGCGCGGTGCCGCCGTACTCGTCGACGAGTCGCGCGAGCGCGCTGGTGAACCCGGCGTTGTAGTCCGTCGCGACCTCGTTGGCGACGTAGTCCTGCCGCGAGTCGGTGTACGCGTCGTTGGGCGAGCCGGGGCCGCCGACGAGCGCGCCGTACAGCACGTGCCGCGACGCGGCGGGCGTGGTGATCGAGTCGAGCCACGACCCGTGCGCGGTGCGGTGGTGCGGCATGGTCGGCGGGTTGGCGCCGAAGCCGACGACGTACGACGCCTTGCGCGGGTTGTCGCCGAGCGCGTAGTTGATCTGGCGCACGCCGAAGTCGTGGTACCGCGCCTTGCGCGTCGCGTCGGTGAGCCAGTCGGAGTAGACGAGCGCGACGAACGACGTGTTGGCGGCGTACCGCAGCGCACCCCAGGAGTCGAGGACGGCCATGCCGCCGGGCGAGTACGGCACCTTCTGGCCGTTGACGCCGACCGTCCAGTAGTCGAGCCAGCGGTTCGCGTCGTCGACGTACTTCTGCTTGCCGGTCTCCATCGCGAGCAGCGCGTACATGCCGAACTGCTTGTTGTCCCACGCCACGGTCCACTTGTAGGACTTGGTGGTGCTCTGGTTCTCGGTGCCGAGCTTGTCGTACTCGGTCTCCGCCTTGCTCAGGTACGACGCGTCACCCGTCGCCTTGTAGAGCCAGTACGCGCCCCAGACGAGCTCGTCCTGGTAGCCGGACCACGACTTGTAGTACGCGGAGGCGGCGGTGACGCAGTCGGAGTAGCTGCCGCGGTACTGGTCGGCGAAGGAGTAGAGCTGCTTCGCGTGCGAGATCAGCGTCGCGGCGTACGTCGGGTCGTCGCCCTTGAACAGGATCGACGCGGACGCGAGCGACGCGGCCGTCTCGGCGGCGACGTCGGAGCCGGGGCAGGACGCGGTGATCTTGTGCGACGGCCGCGCCATCGTCATGACCTCGGCCGGGCCCCACCACTTGTGGTCCGCCTCGCCGTCGCCGACCTGCACGTACAGCTCGTTGGGGGCGGTGTGCGCCTTGACGAAGTAGTCGTTGACGAAGCGCAGGTTGTCCTTGAGCTCGTCGAGCTGGCCGGACTTCGTGTACCCGCCGGGGCTGTCGATCGCGCCCCAGGCGAGCATCGTCGCGCTGAACGCCATCGGCAGCCCGAACTTCACGTGGTCGCCGGCGTCGTACCAGCCGCCGGTGAGGTCCTTGCCGACGTCGGCGCCGTCGGTGAGGCCGGAGTCGCCGCGCCAGGAGACGGGGAAGTTGTCGGGCAGGTCGCCGGAGCGCTGCGCCTGGTAGAAGAACATCGACTTCTGGAGCGCCTCGGCGTAGTTGTACGCGGGGGCGGCGCTCGCGGAGGTCGCGAGCGGGGCGACGAGCAGTCCGGCGGCGACGGCGAGGGCGGAGGCTCCCGCCGTCGCGGTGCGACCGCGGGATCGGGGCGCGCGTGGCGCCGTGGCATGGCCGAGCATGGGGTCCTCTTCCGGGCACGGGAGTGGTGGTCGGCGTCCCGTGCTGACCGCTGTCGCTCCGGCACGACGCGCCTGGGGCGCATCGTCCAAACCGGGCGCTGTACCGGTCAACGGCCTAAACGATTCGGCGCCGCCGACCTGGCACGACGCCGGTGCCCGGGCAGCACCACGCCCCCCGGGCTCGAGGCCGGCGGAGGGCGTGGGAACCTGCAGCCCGGCTCGTGGCCGGGGACCCGGGTCAGGCCGAGGGCGTGTCCTTCTGGTCGTCCGTCGTCGGGTGGACGACGGGGTCCGGGGTAGGCTCGGCGGAACCGGCGTCGACCGTCTTCGGCGCGGTGCGACGCACGCGCTTCGCGGCCTCCGTCGCGCCGTCCTTGGCCTCGGTGACCTTCTCCGTCAGGTCCTCGCGCGCCTCGGCGACCTTCTCGGCGGCCTTGCGGGTCGCGTCACGGCCCTTGGCGACGGCCGCCCCGGCGGCCTCCCCCACGGCGTCCGCGGCGTCGCCGACCTTGTCCGTCAGGTCGTGGCGGGCCTCCTGCGCGCGGGACTTGAAGTCGTGCGACGACGACCCGAGCGAGTCGGACGGCTCCCACGGCTCGGCCCACGGGTCGACCTGCGACCGCGACCGGCTCCACGCGACCGCGGCGGCGCCGACCGCCGCGACGCCCGCGACGACCCAGAACACCTTCGCACCCGTGTGCTTGCGCTCCTTCTCGGCTGCCGCCGCGGCGGCAGCAGCAGCGGCCGCCGCCTTGGCGGCGCGCTTCGCGGCCTTCTTGCTCGTGTCCGACGAGACGTCCGCGGCCTTCTCGACGGCGGCGCCGGCCTTGACCGCGGCCTCGTTCATCGCGGCGACCAGGCGGGGCAGCAGGTCGTCGACGAGCTTGTCGTGCGCGGTGTCGATCGCGGGCGACGCCTTCGCGGCAGCCTGCTCGACCTTCGGCGCCGCGGCGATGAGGCTCTCCTTGTAGGCGTGCTCGACGCGCGGCAGGAGCCACTCGACGAACGCCTCGACGCGTGGCGTCGTCCACTCCTTCGCGTGCACCGCGGCGTCGGACGCCTTCGAGGCGGCACCCTTCGCGCCGATCGCGGCCGCGACCTTGGCCTGCGCCGCCTTGTCGGCGAGCGTGGCGGCCAGCTCGGCGGCCTGCTCCTTCACCTGCTCCGTGTCCACGTCGATCGTCGTGCGGCTCTTGCTGAAGCCCATCGTCACTCCCGGCTGCTGTGCGGGCGGGTGGGGCATGACCCATCCGCGCTGGTCGGCGGCACTGGAGTCCCACTCTGCCACCGGACCTGCTGGGATGCAGTCCGGAGGGGCGAGCGAGCACCCGTCCGCCTCTCGCACCGCGGGCCCTGCGTGCGAGACTGTCGGCATGTTCGCGACCCTGCACACGTCCGCCGGTGACATCCGGATCGAGCTGTTCCCGAACCACGCGCCGCGCACCGTCGAGAACTTCGTCGGCCTGGCCAACGGGACGAAGCCGTGGACCGACCCGGCGACCGGTGAGCAGCGCACCGACGCGCTGTACTCGAACCTCGTCTTCCACCGCGTGATCGACGGCTTCATGATCCAGGGCGGCGACCCGCTCGGCACCGGCCGCGGCGGCCCGGGCTACACGTTCGACGACGAGATCCACCCCGAGCTCGCGTTCTCCGAGCCCTACCTGCTCGCGATGGCGAACGCCGGCAAGCGCATGGACCCGACGACGGGCAAGGTCGGCGGCACCAACGGCTCGCAGTTCTTCATCTCCGTCGCACCGACGACGTGGCTCAACGGCAAGCACACGATCTTCGGCAAGGTCGCCGACGACGAGAGCCGCGCCGTGGTCGACGCGATCGCCACCGCGCCGACGCGCCCCGGCGACCGTCCCGTCCAGGACATCGTCCTGCAGTCGGTGTCGATCGAGGACTGAGCGGTCCCCATCTCCGAGAACCCCACGCCGGACGCGGCCGCACCGCCGGTCTGCCCGCGACACCCCGAGCGGGTGTCGTACGTGCGCTGCCAGCGGTGCGGCCGTCCCGTGTGCCCGGACTGCCAGCGCCAGGCCGCGGTCGGCGTGCAGTGCGTGGACTGCGTCGCGGAGGCGTCGCGGACCGCGCGCCCGGTGCGGACCCCGCTCGGCGGGCGCCGGCACGAGGGCCGGCCCGTCGTCACGTTCACGATCATCGGCCTGTGCGTCGTGAGCTTCGTGCTCCAGCAGGTCGTCCCCGGGTGGACCACCCGGTGGCTGTTCGTCCCCGTGCTGCCCGACGCGTTCGGGCTGCCGGTCGCGACGCTCGTGGCGGAGCCGTGGCGGTTCCTCTCCGCGGCGTTCCTGCACTCCCCCGGCGGCGTCGTGCACCTCGCCGTCAACATGCTCGCGCTGTGGATGATCGGCCCGTACCTCGAGCAGACGCTCGGTCGGGCGCGGTTCGTCACCCTCTACCTGCTGAGCGCGCTCGGCGGGTCCGTGGCCGTCGTGCTGCTCGCCGACGTGCTCGACGCGTGGGGCGTGGGCGTGCTCGGGGCGTCCGGAGCGATCTTCGGCCTGTTCGGGGCGGTGCTCGTCGTGATGCGACGGCTCGGCGGCGACGTGCGCGGCATCCTCGTCGTCATCGGGCTCAACGTCGTCGTCGGCTTCGTGGTGTCCGGCATCTCGTGGCCCGCGCACCTGGGCGGCCTGTTCACGGGCCTGGCCCTCGGCGCCGCCTACGCCTACGCCCCCGTGGCGCGCCGCCGGCAGGTCGCGGTCCTCGCGCCGGTCGTCGTCGCGGCCGTGCTGGTGGGAGCCGCGTGGCTCGCGTACTCCGCGGTCGGGCTCGTCTGACCCGGTCGGGCTCGTCCGACTCGTCCCCAGGTGGCGCGCGTCACCCGTGTACGACCATCGGTCTGTCCACAGCCTGTTGACCTGGGCGAACGCCTCCTCTGTCCCCAGCGGTGCACAACCCTGTGCATAACTACACGGCTGTAGTTCCACAGCTGTGAGCAACCTTGGGGACGGTCAGGACAGGCCCGAATCGTTCGTCAGGACGGCCTGTGAGGATGCTACGAGAGGGGTCTGACACGCCCTCGGGGCGAGCGTGCCGAGGCGTGCCCGACCACGGAGCCGCGGGAACGACGACGGCGGGGCAGGTCGTCGTCGACCCACCCCGCCGTCCCGTCCTCGGCGCGTCGTCAGCGCCAGCGCGTCGTCATCCCGAAGCCCGCGATGATGAGCGTGAAGCCCACCGCCAGGTTCCACTGGCCGATGCCGGGGATCGGGTAGTCCGAGCCCGTCAGGTACGTGATCACGATCCACACGAGGCCGACGAGCATCAGCCCGAGCATCACGGGGACGAACCACGGCGGGTTCGGCTTGGGGCCGGCCGACTTCTCGGGCGGCGGGATGTACGCGGCCTTCTTGCGCGACCTCGACTCAGGCACGTCCGGGCTCCTGTCCAGCGGCGGTACGTGACGCGGGGCGTCACGCGAACGGACGGCGACGGGGTGTCACCGTGCGACAACGATGTGGCGTGGACGTCACGCACCGTCACGGGCGCCACGCAACGTGACCTAGCGTAGTGGGCAGCAGCCCCGCGCCCGACCCTCTCGAGAGGACGACCGTGACCGAGCACTCCCACCGTGCGCGGCGTCTCCTCGCGCGCGGGACGCTCTCGGTCGCCGTCGTGCTGGCCCTCTCGGGCGCGCTGTTCGCGGCCAACGCACGGTTCGCGCAGGCCAACGAGGGGGAGCGGCACCCGCAGGACCTCGCGGGGCTCGCGAGCGTGCAGAACGACCGCGTCGCGCGGTTGTCGACCGAGGTCGACGACCTGCGGACCGAGGTGGACACGCTCGCCGAGGACGGCAGCGCCGACGCGAGCACCCAGCCCGGGGAACCCGGCGCGGGCTACGTCGTCGAGGGCGGCGCCACACCCGTCACCGGTCCCGGGATCACGGTGCAGCTCGAGGACGCGCCCGCGCGCGAGGGCGTCGACCAGGACGTGCTGCTCGTCCACCAGCAGGACATCCAGAACGTCATGAACGCCCTCTGGGCGGGCGGCGCCGAGGCGATGACGCTCCAGGGGCAGCGGGTGATCTCCACGAGCGCGTTCTGGTGCGTCGGCAACGTGCTCAAGCTGCACGGGCGCGTCTACTCGCCGCCGTACGTCATCGAGGCCATCGGCGACCCGTCCGACCTGCGCGACGGCCTCGCCGCGTCCCCCGCCGTCGGGCTGTACCTGCGCGACGTCAAGGCCGTCGGCCTCGGCTGGTCCGTGAACCAGTCCGACACGATGGAGATGCCCGCCTACTCGGGTGCGACCGAGCTCGAGTACGCCCGCGTCCCCGACGGCGTCGAGATCCTGCCCGGCCTCGAGGCCGCCCAGGAGGCCGCGAAGGACGAGGCTCGCGCGACCGCGCAGACGCGCAGCACGACCGGTCCGCTGGGCCCGGGGGGCGACGATGACTGACCCCGCGGCCACGGCGACCGCGACGCCCGACGGGCCCTCCGACCAGCCGGTCCGCACGCGGCGCAGCAGCCGTCCCCGGCGTGGTGCGAGCCCCGCGCGGCAGCGCGCCTACACGGCCGTCGGCGTCGTCGGCGAGGTGCTCATCACGCTCGGCGTGCTGCTGTTCGCGTTCCTCGCCTGGCAGCTGTGGTGGACCGACGTCGAGGGCAACCGCGCGCAGGCCGAGATCGTGCGCGACCTCGACTGGCAGGTCGCGCCGACCCCCGAGCCCAGCGCGACGGAGCCCGGCCCGCTCGTCGCCGAGCCGCGACGGGACGACCCGCCCGTCATGGCCGAGCCCCCGCACGCGACGACCTTCGCGACGATCCAGGTCCCGCGCTGGGTCGGTGAGCCCGAGCGTCCCGTCAGCCAGGGCACCGACCGGGCCACCGTGCTCGACGTCCTCGGCGTCGGGCACTACGAGGGCACCGCGATGCCGGGGGGCGTGGGCAACTTCGCGCTCGCGGGCCACCGCACCACCTACGCGAAGCCGTTCAACCGGGTCGCGGAGCTCCAGGTGGGCGACCCGATCGTGGTCCGCACGTCGGACACCTGGTACGTCTACCGCGTCACGTCGACGGAGATCGTCATGCCGTCGCAGGTCGACGTCATCGCGCCCGTGCCCGGCGACCCGGGCGCCACGCCCACCGAGCGGTTCATCACCCTCACGACGTGCCACCCGATGTTCTCCGCACGGGAACGGTTCATCGTGCACGGCACGTTCGACTACTGGGCTCCCGTGACGGACGGGACCCCCGCCGAGCTCCTCCCGGCCGCATGATGGGCGCCCGGCGACACCACGTGACAGGAGGCCGATGATGTACGGGTGGCTCTGGCGGCACCTGCCGGGTCCGTCCGTCGTCCGGGCGCTGATCCTGGCGGTCGCCGCGTTCCTCGTGCTCGCCGCGTGCTTCCTGTGGGTGTTCCCGGCGGTCGCGCCGTTCATGCCGTTCAACGAGACCACCGTGGGGGAGTGACGTGACCCGGATCCTGGTGATCGACAACTACGACTCGTTCGTCTACACGATCGTCGGCTACCTCAACCAGCTCGGCGCCGAGACCGTGGTCGTGCGCAACGACGCCGTCCCGCCGCTGTCCGAGCGCGAGGACTTCGACGGCGTCCTCGTGTCCCCCGGCCCGGGCACGCCCGCCGAGGCCGGCCAGAGCATGCAGGTCATCCGCGACTGCGCCGAGACCGGCACGCCCATGCTCGGCGTGTGCCTCGGCCACCAGGCGCTCGGCGAGGTGTTCGGCGGGACCGTCACGCACGCGCCCGAGCTCATGCACGGCAAGACGAGCGAGGTCGAGCACCACGGCGACGGCGTGCTCGTCGGGCTGCCGACGCCGTTCACCGCGACCCGGTACCACTCGCTGGCCGTCGTCGACGGAACCGTGTCCGACGACCTCGAGGTCACCGCGACCACGCACGGCATCATCATGGGCCTGCAGCACCGCACGCTCCCGCTGCACGGGGTGCAGTTCCACCCCGAGTCCGTGCTCACCGAGGGCGGGCACCGGCTGCTGGCCAACTGGCTGGCCGTCTGCGGCGACGACGAGGCCGTCGCCCGGTCGGAGGGCCTGCACCCGCTCGTCCGCCTCTGACGGCCGCGCCGCGCCGCAGGCGGGGCACGACCCACGCCGGCGCTCGCCCCGCAGCACAGCCCGCAGCACAGCGAAGGCCCCGCCCGTCCGGAGACGAGCGGGGCCTTCCGCGTGATTGGGAGCGCTACGGCGTCGGCTTGGGCGTCTGCTGCCCGTTGTTGTTGCCGCCGCCCGTGCCCTTCGAGACGTGCAGGTCGATCTGCTGCCCCGGCTCGACCTCGGACCCGCCGTCGGGCTCGACGCGGATGACCTGGTTGACGGGCGACTCCGACTGCTCGTCGACGCGCCGCACGTTGGTCAGGCCCGCCTGCGCCAGCGCCTGCACGGCCTGGTCGTAGGTCATCCCGACGAGGTTGTCGGGCACGACCGGGTTGTCCGGGGCGATCGCGATCTCGATGTTGATCGTCGTGTCCTGCGGCACGAGCGAGCCCGCGGGCTTGTCCTGCGTGATCACGGTGTCGGGCGGGTACTCGTTGGTCTCCCGCTCGCGCGAGTTCGCGTTGAGGGACGCGTCGTTGAGCAGCTGCTCGGCCTCGGCGCGCGTCTTGCCGGCCAGGTCGGGCACCTGCACGTTGCCGGACGACACGAACAGCTGCACCGGGCTGCCGGACGACACCGACTCGCCCTCGGCGGGCTGGGTGCGCGTCACGCGGCCCTTGGGCTGCTTGGGGTCGTCCTCGGAGGTGCGGTTGGGGTCGACCGTGAGGCCGGCGGCCTCGATCGCGGCGACGGCCTCCTGCTCGGTCATGCCGGCCAGGCCCGTGGGGACGGTCGTGGTCGCGGGGCCGGTCGAGAACGTGACGGTGACGTTGTCGAGCTTCTCGACGGGGGTGTCGGCCGCCGGGTCGGACTTGATGGCCTCACCCTCCGGCACGTTGTCGTCCGGCGCCTCCGCGGGGGTGAACTGCAGACCTGCGTCCTCGATGGCCGCCTTCGCCTCGTCACGTGTCATGCCGACGACGTTCGGGACGGTGAGCTCCTCGGGCGCGTTGTCGCGCGCGTTGGCGACGAGGAGCGCGATGATGCCCGCCACCGCGAGGACCGCGATGCCGATGAGGACCCACATGAGCCACGGCTTGCGGCGCTCGTCCTCGGGCTCCTCCGGGAGGCCCGCGGGCGTCGTCGGCTGGAGACCCGTCTGGGCCCACGGGGAGGTCGGTGCCATCGCCTGCGTCGCGGCCACGGCGGGCGGCGCCATGACCTGGGTCGCGTCGGCGGCGGCCACGGCGGCGCCCGCGGCGATGACGCCCACCGCGGGCGCGTTGACCACGCCGCCGCGCAGGACGGCCTCGAGGTCGGCGCGGAACTCCGCGGCCGTCGAGTAGCGGGAGTCGCGCTCCTTGGCGAGCGCCTTCGCGGTGATCCGGTCGAGGGCCTCGGGCACGTCGGACGCGAACTGCGACGGCGTGGGGGCCGTCTCGCGGACGTGCTGGTAGGCGACCGCGACGGGGGAGTCGCCGGTGAACGGCGGCCGGCCCGTGAGCAGCTCGAACAGGAGGCAGCCCGTCGAGTACAGGTCGGAGCGGGCGTCGACCTGCTCGCCGCGCGCCTGCTCGGGCGACAGGTACTGCGCGGTGCCGATGACGGCCTGCGTCTGCGTCATGGTCGCGGCGGAGTCCGCCACCGCGCGAGCGATGCCGAAGTCCATGACCTTGACCGCGCCCGTGGGCGTGAGCATGACGTTCGCGGGCTTGATGTCGCGGTGCACGATGCCCGCGTGGTGCGAGTACTCGAGCGCGGACAGCACGCCCGCGGTGATCTCGACGGCCTCCTCGATCGGGACCGCGTGCCCGTCGCGCAGGATGCCGCGGACGGTGTGACCCTCGACGTACTCCATGACGATGAACGGCACGTGCGCGACGACGCCCGTCGGCTCGGTGAAGACGTCCTCGCCGGTGTCGTAGACCGCGACGATCGCGGGGTGGTTCAGGGCCGCGGCGGCCTGCGCCTCGCGCCGGAACCGGTTCTGGAAGGAGGGGTCGCGCGCGAGGTCGGAGCGCAGGATCTTGATCGCGACCGTGCGGCCGAGCCGGGTGTCGTGGCCGATGTGCACCTCGGCCATGCCACCGCGCCCGATGAGCTCGCCGACCTCGTACCGTCCGGCGAGGATCCGGGATCCGTCGTCCACCACTAGGCGTCCTTCACTTCCGTCGTCAGCGGGCGCGCGGGACCGTCACCGCGCCCGTCCACCGAGATCATCCCATCGGGACTGCCGCGACGAGGGTACTGACTGCCGTCGTCGCGTGGGGACGTGCTGTGCGCGACGACGGCCCCGGGCGGTCCGTCGAGGGGTGCGGCCCTGGTCAGGCCGTTGGCGAGGGCCGCGCCGAGCAGCGCGACCAGGAGCAGCACGAGCGCGAGCAGCGGCCACCGGAACCGCGAGAAGCGGCCCAGGCGCGGCCCGCTCGTGCGCAGCGCGGCGACGTTCACGTGCCGCGGGGTGCCCGACAGGCGGGCGCGCGGCTCGTCGCGACGGGTGCGGCGCGGCGGGTACGTCGGCGGCGCCTCGTCGGACCCGCCGCGCGCCGTCGTCACCGCGGTGGCGAACGTGTCGGCCGGGCGCGAGATCTTCGAGACCAGCACCGGCACGCCGCTCGGCGGGGTGCGGGGCACCAGCTTGTCGAACAGCCCGGCGAGCTCCTCGCCCGACTGCGGACGCTGCGCCGGGTCCTTCGACAGCAACCGCATGACGAGCGCCGCGAGGTGCTTGTCGACGCTCGACGGCAGCGGCGGGACCGCGTTGTTGACGTGCGCGACCGCGATGTCGACCGCCGTCGGGCCTGTGAACGGGCGGTGCCCGACGAGCGCCTCGTACGCGACGACACCGAGCGAGTACAGGTCGGACAGCGGGGTCGCGGCCTTGCCGACGGCCTGCTCGGGCGACAGGTACTGCGCGGTGCCCATGACCATGCCGGTCGCCGTCATCGTGATCTGGTTCTGCGCGAGCGAGACGCCGAAGTCGGTGATCTTCACGCGGCCGCCGCGGCCCAGCAGGATGTTGCCGGGCTTGACGTCGCGGTGCACGACACCCGCCGTGTGGGCCGCGTGCAGCGCGCGCGCGGTCTGCGCGAGGATCGGCAGCAGCCGCCGTGGGGTCAGCACCGGCTCACGCTCGAGCAGGTCGGACAGCGGCTCGCCGACGACCAGCTCCATCACGAGGAACGCGGAGCCGTCCTGCTCGCCGTAGTCGAACAGCTGCGCGATCGACGGGTGGTGCAGCGACGCCGAGTTGCGCGCCTCGGTGCGGAACCGCTCGAGGAAGCCCGGGTCGCCCGCGAACTCCTCCTTGAGGACCTTGACGGCGACGGGGCGCGCGAGGGCGTCGTCGTGCGCCTCCCACACCTCGCCCATGCCGCCGGTCGCGATCGGCTTGATGAGCCGGTACCGGCCGTCGAGGGCCACGCCTGCCGCCGTCCTCATGAGCCCAGCACCGCCTGGATCACGGCCTTCGCGATGGGCGCGGCGACGCGGCCGCCGGTCGCCTCGTTGCCGGCGCTGCCGCCGTGCTCGACGATCACCGCGACGGCGACGCGGGGTGCGTCGGCGGGCGCGAACGCGGTGAACCACGCGTGCGGCGCCTGGTCGTCGCCGGTCTGGGCCGTGCCGGTCTTCCCGGCGACCTGCACCCCCGGGATCTGCGCGGCGGTGCCCGACCCGTCGGCGACCACGCCGACCATCATGTCGCGCAGCGCGGCGGCGGTCCCGGGCGACACGGCGGTCGACAGCAGCTTCGGCTCGGTCTCGTCGACGGTGTGCAGGTCGGCCGACCGCACCGTCTGGACGAGGTAGGGCTGCATGAGCCGGCCCTCGTTGGCGATCGCGGCCGACACCATGGCCATCTGGATGGGCGTCGCGCGGACGTCGCGCTGGCCGATCGCCGAACCCGCCGTCTCGGGCGCGTCCAGGTCGTCGGGGAAGACGGAGGGCACGACGACCGTGGGGATGGTGAACCCTTCGTTGAAGCCGAACCGCTCGGCCTGCGTGCGGATCGCGTCGTCGCCGAGGTCGAGGCCGAGCTGCGCGAAGGACGTGTTGCACGAGACCCGCAGCGCGTCCGCGAGCGTGATGGGGTCGGCGCCGCACCCGCCGCCGCCGAAGTTGCCGACGGTCGCGGTGGTCTGCGGCAGGTCGAGCTCGACCGGGGCGGGCAGCGGCGACTGGGGCGTGTACGAGCCGCTCTCGAGGGCCGCCGCGGCCGTGACCAGCTTGAACGTCGACCCGGGCGGGTAGACCTCCTTGGTCGCGTTCGACCGCAGCGGGTTCCCCTCGGCCGTCGACAGCGCCGAGAAGGCCTCGCCCGCGGCCTTCGTGTCGTGCGTCGCGAGCAGGTTCGGGTCGAAGCCGGGCGTCGAGACGAGCGCGAGGATCTTGCCCGTCGACGGCTCGATCGCGACGACCGCGCCCTCCTGGTCGCCGAGCCCGTCGCGGGCCGCCTGCTGCGCGGCCGGGAGCAGCGTCGTCTCGACCGCCGCCCCCTCGGGTCGGCGGCCGGTCAGCACGTCGCGCACGCGCGTGAAGAACAGCTGGTCGCCGCGGCCGGTGAGCGCGTCGTTGGCCGCGAGCTCGAGCTCGGTGCGGCCGTTGACCACCGAGTAGAAGCCGGTGACCGCGGACCATAGGTCGCCGCCCGTGTACGAGCGCTGGTAGCCGAACGCGTCGTCGACGGGAGCCGACGAGGCGACGGCCTCGCCCGCGACGACGATCGGGCCGCGCGCGTTGCCGAACTCGCGGTACAGCGTGCGGACGTTGCGCGGGTCGTTGTTGAGCGAGTCCGCCTGGACGTACTGCACCCACGTCGTGCCGCCCATGAGCACGACGAACATCACGAGGACGACGGTGGCGAGCCGGCGCAGGGGAGTGTTCACGACAGCCCCTCGATCCGCTCGGTCGGCTGGTCGCCGCCCGTCGGACCGGCGCTGCCCGCGACGCCCGCGGCGCCGTTCGCGCGCGCTCCGGACGCGACCGGGGTGCCGACCTCGGGCGTCAGGACCGCGCGCACGACGGGTGCGGGGCGGCGGGCCTCGTCGGAGATGCGCAGGAGCAGCGCGACGATCACCCAGTTCGCGACGAGCGACGAGCCGCCGTACGCGAGGAACGGCGTCGTGAGGCCGGTCAGCGGGATCAGGCGCGTCACGCCGCCGACGACGACGAACGTCTGGAACGCGACGACGAACGCGAGGCCGCCCGCGAGCAGCTTGCCGAACCCGTCGCGCACGCCGATCGCGGTCCGCATGCCGCGCTCGGTGAGGATCGTGTAGCAGAGCAGCAGCGCGAGCAGGCCCGTGAGGCCGAGCTCCTCGCCGAGCGACGCGACGATGAAGTCCGACTCGGCGTACGGGACCAGGTCGGGCCGGCCCGAACCCCAGCCCGTGCCGAACAGGCCGCCGTTCGCGAGCCCGAACAGGCCGCGCACGAGCTGCCCGGAGCCGCCCGGGAACCGGTCGAAGATCTCCTGGTCGAACGGGTGCAGCCACGCGTCGAAACGTGCCCCGACGTGCGGGAACGCGGTCGCCGCGACGAGCGCGCCGCCCACGAACAGCAGGAGGCCGATGACGACCCAGCTGAGTCGCTCGGTCGCGATGTAGAGCATCGCGACGAACAGGCCGAAGAGCAGCAGGGACGTGCCGAGGTCGCGCTCCAGGACGAGGACCGCGAGCGAGACGCCCCAGACGATGAGGATCGGGCCGAGGTCGCGCGGTCGCGGGAGCTGCAGGCCCAGCACCTTCGGACCGGCGAGCGCGAGCGTGTCACGGTGCGTCACCAGGTAGCCGGCGAAGAACACGGCCAGGGCGATCTTGGCGAACTCCGCGGGCTGCATGCCGACGCCGCCGACGCGCACCCAGATCTGCGCACCGTTGATCGACTGCCCGATGCCGGGCACCAGCGGGAGCACCACGAGCCCGAGCGCGACGATCATCGCCGTGTACGTGTAGCGGCGCAGCGTCCGGTGGTCGCGCAGCAGCACGAGCACGAGCGCGGCCAGCACCACGGAGATCGCGGTCCAGCCGAGCTGTCGCTCCGCGAACCCGGCGGCCTTCTCGCGCGCCTCGTACGCGATGTCGATGCGGTAGATCATCGCCAGGCCCACGCCGTTGAGCGCGACCGCGACCGGCAGGATCACCGGGTCCGCGTACGGCGCGCGCCACCGCAGCACCAGGTGCAGCGCGACCGCCAGACCCGTCAGGCCCGCCGCGTACCCGATGACGTCCGCCGGCACGCTGCCGTCGATGCCCAGGCCCACGAGGGCGTAGCCCGCCACGGCGATCGCGAGCGCCAGCACGAGCAGGCCGAGCTCGACGCCGCGCCCCGCCCGCACCTGGTGCGGCTGCACGGTCGCCATCACGTCCACCTCACGGGCTGGTCACCCCGGCAGCCGGGTCGACCGCGGGAGCCGTGGTCGGCTGCGGCGCCGGCAGGAGCGGGGTCGCCGTCGGCGTGGGCGTCGGGGTCGGCTCGTCGGCCTGCTCCTCGGCATCCTGCTCGAGCATCCGGACCAGGTCGCGCGCGTCCTCGAGGGACGTCGCGTGGATCGTCTGCTCGACGCGTCCGCGCAGGTAGGCCGAGCCGAGGTCGTCCATCGACGTGCCCGACCGCTCGACGACCGTCGACAGCGCGACCGGGCCGAGCGTCTGCGGCAGGCCGCGCAGGATGACGACCTCGCCGTCGGAGTCCGCGACGTAGTACTGCGTCTGCGTCCACAGGTAGCCGAGCACCAGCACCGCGGCCGTCAGGAGACCCGCGAACGCCCACACGAGACCCGGGCGGACGCGGCGGCGCCCGACGGGCTCGCCCTCGTCCTCGTCCTCGTCGCCCACGGCGGTCACCGTCACCGGGACCGCGGGCAGGTCGGCCGGGTCGTCGTCCTCGTCGTCCGCGGGTTCCTGCGTCTTCTTCTGGCGCGCGGCCGACTGCGCGAGCCACGCCGCGCGTGCCGCCGGGCCGTCCGCGGCCGACGTCGGCTCGTT
>NZ_JAAXOY010000060.1 GCF_012396155.1 Cellulomonas septica
TCCTCCTCATCGCGGCGCCGCCGCTGGTCCGCGAGCTGTCGGTCATCCACTGGGCCGCCACGCTCTTCGGCTACGACAGGAAGAAGGCCGCGGCGTGAGCACCATGACCGCTCCCGACAAGCCGGAGCCGCTCGCGGGCGCACGCGTGGACGTCATGGGTGGCGAGGTGGCCCGTGTCCTCTGACGGCGGCCACGGCCACGCCGAGGCCGACGACGCCCTGCTCCCACCGGTCCGGCGCGCCACCACGGACGGTGCCCCGCTGCGGCAGGTCGTGGACCTCGTCCCGGAGCGTCAGGTCGCGGCGGCTGCGCTGAACCGGGCGAAGGAGGCAGCCCGGGCCAAGGGCATCCGCCCGGGCGACGCTCCGCGCAGGCGCGCGCTGGTCGACGTGAACCCGGGCACGGCGGGACCGGGCGCGCGCGACCCGCAGGCCGTGGCGGACACGCTCGGGGCGCTGGTGGGGCAGTTCGGGTGGGGGTCCGGGCTCGTGTCGGGCACGGTGCAGCACCGGTGGGCGGACCTCGTGGGGCCGCAGGTCGCGGAGCACTGCTCCTACGTGTCGCTCGAGGCGGGCGTGCTGACGGTGCAGGCGAGCTCGACGAGCTGGGCGACGAACCTGACGTGGGCGGTGCCGACGATGCTGCGCCGCTTCGCGGAGGAGCTCGGCGAGGGCGTGGTCTCGGAGATCACGGTGCTCGGGCCGTCGGGTCCGGGGTTCGGCCGGGGGAAGCGACGCGTGGCCGGGAGAGGGCCGCGGGACACGTACGGCTGACGCGCGGACGACCGTCGCGGAGCGCCGGGACGTGCGTCGTCACGGAACCCGCCAGAACTTCCCTCCTCCGCTGACGTCGACACGAGGGGTAACAGGCCGGGGTCCAGGTAGACTGTGAACGTCAATTCTGGCGCGCTTGCGCCGGTACCAGAGCCGAGAACTCCAGTCTCCTGGGGTGATCCGCCCTCCTAGGTCCTTGGCGGGGCGCTCTGTCGCGTGTGAGAGCTTGAGGAGTACATCCGCCCGTGGCCGACGAGAGCACGACCCCGCCCAGCAGCCCGAACGGCGCCGGCGGGTACGACGCCAGCGCGATCACGGTCCTCGAGGGGCTCGAGGCTGTCCGCAAGCGGCCCGGCATGTACATCGGCTCGACCGGTGCGCGCGGCCTGCACCACCTGGTCTACGAGGTGGTCGACAACTCGGTCGACGAGGCCCTCGCGGGGTACTGCGACGCGATCGAGGTGACGCTCCTGGCCGACGGCGGCGTGCGCGTCGTCGACAACGGCCGCGGCATCCCGGTCGAGCTGCACCCCACCGAGGGCAAGCCGACGCTCGAGGTCGTCATGACGATCCTGCACGCGGGCGGCAAGTTCGGCGGCAGCGGGTACGCGGTCTCGGGCGGTCTGCACGGCGTGGGCATCTCGGTCGTGAACGCGCTGAGCAGCCGCGTGGAGTCCGTCGTGAAGCGCGACGGCTACGCGTGGGAGATGGACTTCGAGGACGGCGGCAAGCCGACGGGTCCGATCCGCCAGGGCGAGGCGACGACGGACACGGGCACGAGCCAGACCTTCTGGGCCGACTCGACGATCTTCGAGACGGTCGACTACGACTTCGAGACGCTGCGCTCGCGCTTCCAGCAGACGGCGTTCCTCAACAAGGGCCTGAAGATCACGCTCACCGACGAGCGGCCGCAGCACACGGGCACCGAGGACGAGGTCACGGACGCGGAGCCGGCGCAGGACGAGGACCAGCCCGTCGACGCGCCGCAGCACCGCACGGTCACGTACAAGTACGACGGCGGCCTCGTCGACTACGTGACGCACCTCAACGCGGCGAAGAAGGTCGAGCTCGTCCACCCGGACGTCATCGAGATCACCTCGGAGGACACCGAGCGGCGCATCTCGGTGGACATCGCGCTGCAGTGGACGAGCGCGTACTCGGAGTCGGTGCACACGTTCGCGAACACGATCTCGACGACCGAGGGCGGCACGCACGAGGAGGGCTTCCGGGCGGCGATGACGTCGCTGATCAACCGGTACGCCCGCGACAAGAACATCATCAAGGAGAAGGACGAGAACCTCACGGGTGACGACATCCGCGAGGGCCTGACGGCCGTCATCTCCATCAAGCTCGGCGAGCCGCAGTTCGAGGGCCAGACGAAGACGAAGCTCGGCAACACCGAGGCGAAGACGTTCGTGCAGAAGGTGGTGAACGAGCGGCTGGGCGACTGGCTGGACTCGCACCCGAACGAGGCGCGCGACGTCATCCGCAAGTCGATCCAGGCGGCCGCGGCGCGCATGGCGGCCCGCAAGGCCCGCGAGGCGACGCGACGCAAGGGCCTGCTGGAGTCGGGCGGCATGCCCGGCAAGCTCAAGGACTGCCAGAGCAACCGGCCGGAGGAGTGCGAGGTCTTCATCGTCGAGGGCGACAGCGCCGGCGGCTCGGCCGTGCGCGGTCGCAACCCGCGGACGCAGGCGATCCTCCCCATCCGCGGCAAGATCCTCAACGTCGAGCGCGCGCGCCTCGACCGGGCGCTGGGCAACCAGGAGGTCCAGGCGCTCATCACGGCGTTCGGGACGGGCATCGGCGAGGACTTCGACCTCGCCAAGCTGCGGTACCACAAGATCGTCCTCATGGCCGACGCGGACGTCGACGGCCAGCACATCCGGACGCTGCTGCTCACGCTGCTGTTCCGCTACATGCCGGAGCTCATCACGCAGGGGCACGTCTACCTGGCGCAGCCGCCGCTGTACCGGATCAAGTGGTCGAACGCGGACCACGACTACGTGTACTCGGACCGTGAGCGCGACGCGTACATCAAGGACGGCCAGGCCTCGGGCAAGCGACTGCCCAAGGAGAACGCGGTCCAGCGGTACAAGGGTCTCGGCGAGATGGACTACCAGGAGCTGTGGGAGACCACGATGTCGCCCGAGCACCGCACCCTGCTGCAGGTCTCGCTCGACGAGGCCGCCGCGGCGGACGAGATCTTCTCGGTGCTCATGGGCGAGGACGTCGAGTCCCGCCGCTCGTTCATCCAGCGGAACGCGAAGGACGTGCGCTTCCTCGACATCTGACGGAGCCGGGCGCCGCCCGCCACCAGGCCGCGCGCGCCCACCCCCACGTCCTCCCCCGCCGCACGACAGAAGGAACCCCGTGACCGAGACCCCGGACCAGATCGAGCACGGCCGCATCGAGCAGGTCGACCTGCAGCTCGAGATGCAGCGGTCGTACCTCGACTACGCGATGTCCGTCATCGTGGGCCGCGCGCTGCCCGACGTGCGCGACGGCCTCAAGCCGGTGCACCGTCGCGTGCTGTACGCGATGTACGACGGCGGCTACCGCCCGGACCGCCAGTTCTCGAAGTGCAGCCGCGTCGTCGGCGACGTCATGGGCAAGTACCACCCGCACGGCGACTCGGCGATCTACGACGCCCTGGTCCGTCTGGTGCAGGACTGGTCGCTGCGGTACCCGCTGGTCGCCGGCCAGGGGAACTTCGGCTCCCCGGGTGACGACCCGGCCGCGGCCCCGCGGTACACCGAGTGCAAGATGGCCCCCCTCTCGATGGAGATGGTGCGGGACATCGACGAGGACACCGTCGACTTCGGCGACAACTACGACGGCCGCACCCAGGAGCCGCTGGTCCTGCCCAGCCGCTTCCCGAACCTGCTGGTCAACGGCTCGGCGGGCATCGCGGTCGGCATGGCGACGAACATCCCGCCGCACAACCTGCGCGAGGTCGCCGACGGCGTCCAGTGGTACCTCGACCACCCGGACGCGACGAAGGAGGAGCTCCTCGCGGCGCTCCTGCTGCGCATCAAGGGCCCGGACTTCCCGACGGGTGCGACGATCCTGGGCCACCGCGGCATCGACGAGGCGTACCGGACGGGCCGCGGCTCGATCACGATGCGCGCGGTCGTGAACGTCGAGGAGATCCAGGGCCGCATCTGCCTGGTCGTCACCGAGCTGCCGTACCAGGTGAACCCCGACACCCTCGCGAAGAAGATCGCGGACCTCGTCAAGGAGAACCGGGTCTCGGGGATCGCGGACATCCGCGACGAGACGTCGGGCCGCACGGGCCAGCGTCTGGTCATCGTGCTGAAGCGCGACGCCGTCGCGAAGGTCGTGCTCAACAACCTCTACAAGCACACGCAGCTGCAGGACACGTTCGGCGCGAACATGCTCGCGCTCGTCGACGGCGTGCCGCGCACGCTCAGCATCGACGCGTTCGTGCGGCACTGGACGACGCACCAGCTCGAGGTCATCCAGCGGCGCACCCGGTACCGGCTGCGCAAGGCCGAGGAGGCCATCCACCTCTACCGCGGCTACCTCAAGGCGCTCGACGCGCTCGACGAGGTCATCGCGCTCATCCGCCGCTCCCCCGACGCGGACCAGGCGCGGGCCGGCCTGATCGAGCTGCTCGACATCGACGAGCAGCAGGCCCAGGCCATCCTGAACCTCCAGCTGCGCCGCCTCGCCGCGCTGCAGCGCCAGGAGATCATGGAGGAGCACGCGAAGCTCGAGGCGCAGATCGTCGAGTTCAACGCGATCCTCGACTCCGAGCAGCGCCAGCGCGACATCGTCAGCACCGAGCTCCAGGCGATCGTCGACAAGTTCGGCGACGAGCGCCGCACGACGATCCTCCCGTTCGACGGCGAGGTGTCGGTCGAGGACCTCATCGCCGAGGAGGAGATGGTCGTCACCATCACCCGCGGCGGCTACGCCAAGCGCACGCGGAGCGACAACTACCGGGCGCAGCGTCGCGGCGGCAAGGGTGTGCGCGGCGCGCAGCTGCGCGAGGACGACATCGTCGACCACTTCTTCGTCACGACGACGCACCACTGGCTGCTGTTCTTCACGAACCTCGGCCGCGTCTACCGCGCGAAGGCGTACGAGCTGCCCGAGGGCGGCCGCGACGCGAAGGGGCAGCACGTCGCGAACCTGCTGGCTTTCCAGCCGGGCGAGACGATCGCGCAGGTCCTGGACGTGCGGAACTACGAGCAGGCCGAGCACCTGGTGCTCGCGACGCAGCGCGGCCTCGTCAAGAAGACGCGTCTGACCGAGTACGACTCGAACCGGTCGGGTGGCGTCATCGCGATCAACCTGCGCGAGGACGACGAGGGCCGGCCCGACGAGCTCGTCGCCGCGCGCCTCGTCAACTCCGACCAGGACCTCATCCTCGTGTCCCGCAAGGGGCAGTCGGTGCGGTTCACCGCGTCCGACGAGGCGCTGCGTCCCATGGGTCGCGCGACCTCCGGCGTCACGGGCATGAAGTTCCGCGACGACGACGAGCTGCTCGCGATGGACGTCGTCCGCGAGGACGCGTTCCTCTTCACGGTGACCGAGGGCGGCATCGCCAAGCGCACCGCTCTCACGGTCGAGAACTACCGGCAGCAGGGCCGCGGCGGTCTCGGCATCAAGGTCGCGAACCTGCCCGAGGCGAACGGCGACCTGGTCGGCGCGCTCGTGACCGACACCGACGACGAGGTGCTCGTCATCATGGAGCGCGGCAAGATCGTCCGGTCCGCGACGGCCGAGGTCAACGCGACCGGCCGCACGACGCAGGGCGTCATCTTCGCGAAGCCCGACGCGGGTGACCGGATCATCGCGGTCGCCCGCAACACTGAGCGACACCTCGGTGAGGATGCCGGTACCGTGGGCGGCGAGAACGGCCAGGGATCCGACGAACCGGACGCCTCGGGGGCCCCCGGCGCGGACGACGCGACCGGTGAGCAGGCCGTCGCCGACCAGTCCTCGGAGGACGCATGACCGACTCGACTCCGCCCTCGATCCCGCCGCGCCTGCGGCCGACGACCCCGACCACGGCACGTCCGGGGACGTCGTCGGGTGCGAAGTCGTCCGCGAAGTCGCCGACGGCGGCACGCAACGGGAACGGCCGCGCGGACTCCGCGTCGTCGACGTCGAAGCCCGTCCGGCCCGCACCGGCCGACGAGAAGCCGAGCAGCGAGCCCGACGGCGTGTCGACCCCGAAGCGCGACGAGCCGCCGTACCGTGCGTCGGCAGGGGTCCCTCCCCGCACGTCCACGTCGACGGCCGCCTCCACGTCCGCGTCCGACGAGGGCGAGCAGCCCTCGCCCCTCATGGTGGCGGTCGACACCGCGACCGTGTGGTTCAAGAAGGCGGCCGGCGCGACCAGCGCCGCGTTCGCCTCGGTCACCCGACCCCGTACCGAGGACCCGACCATGAGCAGTTCGGCACCGGCGCCCGCCGCCGCCACGTCACCGACGGCGGCGCGCACGTCGACCCGTCCCCCCGCGACCGGCGCGACCTCCCAGGTCCGCCCGGCGACCGGGCGCATCCCGACGGTCGGCGGCCCGCGCCGCGTGCGCCTCGCGGTCTCCCGGATCGACCCGTGGTCGGTCATGAAGCTGTCGTTCCTGCTGTCCGTCGCGATCGGCATCATGATCGTCGTCGCCGCGGCCGTGATCTGGCTGACGCTGGACGGTCTGCACGTGTTCACCGAGGCGAACAACCTCGTGAAGCAGATCACCGGCGAGGAGGGCTCGATCAACATCCTCCAGTACGTCGAGTTCCGGCGCGTGGTCTCGGGTGCGACGCTCATCGCCGTCATCGACGTGTTCCTGCTGACCGCGCTGTCGACGATCGGCGCGTTCCTCTACAACATCGTGGCGGCGCTCGTCGGCGGCGTGCACGTGACCATGACCGACGAGTGACCTCGACCGGCCGGCCGACCGCTCGCGCGGGGGCCGGTTTGGGCGGGACACCTCGCCTGGGGTAGTCTCGTCCGGCGCGCAGCGCACGTGTTCGCACGTGCGGAAGCGACACGGGCCTATAGCTCAGACGGTTAGAGCGCTTCCCTGATAAGGAAGAGGTCACAGGTTCAAGTCCTGTTAGGCCCACTCCCGACCCGTGGGGGATCCGATGAAGAAGCTCCTGCTCGTGGTGGCGGTCGCCGCCGTCGGTTACGTCCTCTGGCAGAAGTACCAGCAGGACCAGGACGAGCGGGACCTCTGGTCCGAGGTCACCGACACCTTCGAGTGACCGCCTCCCCCACGTGATCGCCGCCCTCCGGGCGGCACCCGGGGGCCATGGCGCAATTGGTAGCGCACCTGCTTTGCAAGCAGGGGGTTAGGGGTTCGAGTCCCCTTGGCTCCACACGCGAACGAAGGGCCGCCGACATGCGTCGGCGGCCCTTCGTGCGTCCCTGGCGTTGGCGTGCGGGGCGGTCAGGCTCCCGATCACTGCTCGACGAGCGACTTGAGCAGGGCGAGGTCGGTGCGGACCAGGGACTCGTCGCGGTCGAGCTCGGCGTCGGTCATGCCCGGCATGGGGCGGAGGGTGAAGACGACGTCGCACGCGTCATCGCCGTCGGGGATCGCGCGGAGCGGGACGTGCACGGTGGCGCCCGACGGTGTCAGGACCTCGTGGTCGAGCACGCCGAAGGGGTTCTGGGGAGCGAACCGGACGCGGGCACGGCCGTCGCCGGTCTCGACATACCACTCACCGTCCTCGTGCACGACGCCGGACCCGAGACCGGGCGCCCACCGCGGCAGGTTCTCCGGGTCGGAGACGAACGCGTAGACCGCGGACATCGGCCGGTCGATGTGCACGCTGAGATGGCGCGTCCTCGTCGTCATGCGGCGATCGTGGCACGAGGTGGTGACACCCGCCGGTGGGCAGCGGGATGGGCGACGGGACGACGGGGAGCGCCGTCCCGGCCGCCGTCTCCGGTGCTCTCGGCTGCGCCTCGTCGAACGGTCAGGTGCTGAACGGCTCGGCGTAGCGGGCGACCTCCTGGTGCCAGGCCTCGCCGTCGGGGCCGTCGAAGGTCCGGTCGACGACGCGCGCGACCTGGACCCGGACGCGGACGGCCACGTCGTCGCCGTAGCGGCCGCGGTGCGCGTCGAACCAGCCGAGGTACGCGACGAGCGCCTCGGGGTCGTGGGTGTCGGCGAGGGCGCCGAGCAGCCGGGTTGCGACGTCGACGGTCTCGGCGTCGGTGAGCGGGCGGGCGTGCAGGAGCGCGACGATCCCGCGGACGGCCCCGCCGGTGAGGTCCGGCAGGCGCAGGAATCGCTCGGTGAGGCCGGCGACGTCGGCGGTCGTGCGCAGGAGCAGCTCGAACCCGGCGGTCACGGCGACCGGCGAGGTGGTGGTGGTGACGTCCCGCAGGACGGTGGCGTCGTCGGCGCGCTGGTCGATCCAGCGACGGATGGTGGCGACCGCGGCGGGCAGGTCGTCGTCGGGGCGCAGGAGCCCGCGAACCACGGGCGGGTCGGTGGCGACCACGAGTACGGGGTCGTCGGCGCCGGGGAGCGCCTGGTCGGCGTACGGGACCTCGCGCAGCGAGTCGGGGGGGAACCTGGGCGTGCCGGGCGGCTCGCGACGGTCGGGCGGGCGGGCGGTGAGGAGCTCGACGGTGAGCGGGCCGTCGGGGGCGGCGCCGAACACCGGCTGGTCGGGGACGACCTCGACGTCGAGCGCGAACCCGTCGCCGCGGAACGGTGTCTCGTCGGCCGGCACGGGTCGCTCGTCGACCAGCCGGGCCGTCCCGACGAAGGACGCGGACGCGGACTCGACGGCGTCGAGCCACGAGCGCGCGGCGGGCGTGCGTCGTGGTCCCGCGGACCGCCTGCTCATCCGTCCACCTCCCGCTCCCCCGCCTCACCAGCTCGACTCGACGACCGTCGCGACGTCGTTCGCGACGGGGTCGCCGTGCAGCGGCCACTGGCCGCCCGTGGCGTCGCCTGTCCCGGTCACCCTCGCACCCGACGTGGCGGTCGGCGTGACGACACTCGCGGCGGGCGAGGCGGAGTTGAACGTGACGGTCGTGCCGTAGTCGACGAGCCAGTCGGCGTAGTTGAGCATGATCGCGTTCGTCGACGCCGTGTCCTTGACCGCGAGCCAGCTGCGGAAACGGTCGCGACCGTCGGTCTTCACGAGCTGCTGCTTGGCCGTGCCGGACCCGACCGTCCAGGGCTGGGTGCTGTCCGGGGTGTCCTGCATGGCGGTGTTCTTGGTGCTGGGGTCGGTCGCGCTGAAGGGGAACACCGTCTCGGGCCCGTACCAGGGGCGGAAGCCCGCGTCGCCGTCGCGCACGGGGAGCGCGCTGCACGTGTCGGACACCTTCTTGCGCTCGCCGAAGAACGTCGGGGCGATGCGCGCGAGCAGGCCGGGGGTGTGGCCGGCGGGCTCGTAGTAGAAGTTCCGCGAGGACTCGTAGACGGTCTGCAGGAAGCCGATCTCGTACTGCCCGACGCGCGCGGCCGGGCCGGACGCCCGCACGGTGCCGCTCGCGGCGTAGGTCGCGGAGGAGAGGTTGATGTCGGTGCCCGTCTTGGTGACGGTGAGGGGCCGGGCGACGGCGGCGGCGAACGCGCTCGAGTCGAACGTCACCGCCCCCATCATCGACGCCGCCCCGCCGCGCGCGGTGGCGCCGAGGACGGAGGCGACGTTCGCGACCGTGCTGTCGGTGGTGCTGAACCGGTGCGGCGGCGCCGCGCGAGCAGGCCCGCGTCGGTCGGGACGTCCGTCGTCGCGACGGCCGCCGGTACGGCGGAGGTCGGCGTGCTGGTGGTCGACGGGCTGCTGGTCGGAGCGGTCGCGGTCGTCGTGCCCGTGGTCGACGTCCCGGG
>NZ_JAAXOY010000600.1 GCF_012396155.1 Cellulomonas septica
CGTGCCCGCGCGGGTGCGCTGCGCTGACGACCACGGGCCGCACCGGCGGGGTGCGGGCCCAGGGCCCGGGCACCGCGGGCGGGCTGCAGCGTCGTGCACGCGCCGTCCGTGACCCTCCCGGACAGGGACCCGCGGGCGACGGTTACCGTGAGCGCGTGACGACCGACCAGCTCACGATCCGGCCCGCCCTCCCGGCCGACGTGCGCGCGATCCGTGCCCTCGTCCAGCCGTACGCCGACCAGCGCATCCTGCTCGCCAAGGAGTGGGTCGGCTACTACGAGGCCGTGCAGGAGTTCGTCGTCGCCGAGGCGCCCGACGGGACGGTCGTGGGCTGCGGCGCGCTGCACGTCATGTGGCAGGACCTCGCCGAGATCCGCACGCTCGCCGTCGACGCGACGTACCGCGGCCAGGGCGTCGGGCACCTGCTGCTCGACGCGCTCGTCGACCGCGCCCGGGGCCTCGGGCTGCGGCGGCTGTTCTGCCTGACGTTCGAGGTCGACTTCTTCACCGCGCACGGGTTCCACGCGATCGAGGGCACGCCCGTCACGCCCGACGTGTACGCCGAGCTGCTGCGTTCGCACGACGACGGCGTCGCCGAGTTCCTCGACCTCGCGCGCGTGAAGCCCAACACCCTCGGCAACACCCGCATGCTCATCGAGCTCGACGACGCGACGCCCTGACGACGGGGCGCCCTGACGACGGGACGCCCTGACGACCGGGCGCCCTGACGCCCTGACGACGGGACGCCCCGACGACCGGGCGCCGGGACGCCCTGACCGACGGGATGCCCTGACGACCGGGCGCCCTGACGTCTCGACGTCCTGACCTCGCCGCGCCGGCGTCTCGCCGCGCTGCCGACCGCCCGCCGCCGCAGCCGCGGGCTCACGCCGCGGTCGTGACCGCCACGGGGTCGAGGACGACGAGGACCTGGCCGGGACCGACCTGGTCGCCGGGGGTGACGGTGATCTCGACGACCGTGCCGCCGCTGGTCGCGACGACGGGCGCCTCCATCTTCATCGCCTCGAGCGCGAGCAGCTGCTGCCCGGCCTCGACGACGTCGCCGGGGCGGACGTCGACGCGGAACACGGTCGCGACGAAGGGCGCCTCGACGCCGTCGCACCCGTCGGGGACCACGACGCCGGTGGCGGAGGGTGCGGCGGGCTCGGGGTCGCGACGGTCGAACTCGCCGGCCGCCTCCCACGCGGCCCGCTCGGCGCCGAACGCGTCGGCCTGCCGGGCCTGGAACTCGGCGATCGACGGGGCGTTCGCGGCGAGGAACCGCTCGTGC
Source organism: Cellulomonas septica (assembly GCF_012396155.1). Classification (GTDB taxonomy): domain Bacteria; phylum Actinomycetota; class Actinomycetes; order Actinomycetales; family Cellulomonadaceae; genus Cellulomonas; species Cellulomonas septica. The sequence goes on from NZ_JAAXOY010000600.1 coordinate 1,289, forward strand.
TCGGCGAGCGAGAACGACCCCTCCTCGATGCGGACGTCGTGCCGGCCCGCGGCCATGTCGGCGCGCAGGTCGAGCAGCTCGTCGGCGCCGACCGGGTACCAGCGGATCGTGTCGAAGAACCGCAGCAGCCAGGGCGTGCCCGGCTCGAACGGCCGGTGCCGGGCGTACGTGTCCCAGACCTGGATGGTCCGGCCGACGAACTGGTAGCCGCCCGGACCCTCCATGCCGTAGATGCACAGGTAGGCGCCGCCGATGCCGACCGCGTTCTGCGGCGTCCACGTGCGGGCCGGGTTGTACTTCGTCGTGACGAGGCGGTGCCGCGGGTCGAGCGGCGTCGCGACGGGCGCACCCAGGTAGACGTCGCCGAGCCCGAGCACCTGGTACGACGCGTCGAACACGGTCCGGTACACGTCGTCGACCGAGTCGAGCCCGTTGATGCGGCGGATGAACTCGATGTTCCACGGGCACCACGGGGCGTCGTCGCGGACGCCCGCCATGTAGCGCTGGATGGCCTCGCGGGTCGACGGGTCGTCCCACGAGAGCGGCAGGTGCACGGTGCGGCTCGGCACGACGAGGTCGCGGGTCGCGGGCAGCGTCTCCTCGACCTCCTCGACGATCTCGAGCGCGCGGCGCAGCGGCAGCACGTCCGGGTCGACGTGGAGCTGGAGCGAACGGATGCCGGGCGTGAGGTCGACGACCCCGCGCAGGCCGTCGTGGTCGACGCGCTGCTGCACGGCCTCCATGAGCGCGTGCACGCGCATGCGCGACGCGAGGTCGAGCTTCATCGGCCCGTACTCGACGAGCAGGTTGTCGTCGCCCGAGCGGCGGTAGGTGACCTCGGGGTCGGTCGTGGCCTCGCCCGGTGCGGCGCTCGCGGTCCGGGCGGGGCGGGCCGGCGTGCGGCCCAGGACACCGCCGTCGACGTGGGGGGCCCG
>NZ_JAAXOY010000601.1 GCF_012396155.1 Cellulomonas septica
GGAGGCGGCGAAGGCCGCGCAGGCCGCCCCGGCCTCCGCCGCTCCGGCAGCGGCTGCCGCCCCCAAGGCGCCGACCGTCCCGTCGGTGTCGCCGCTGCGCGGCACGACGGAGAAGGCCAGCCGCCTGCGCCAGATCATCGCCGAACGCATGGTGGAGGCCCTGCACACGCAGGCCCAGCTCACCACGGTCGTCGAGGTCGACGTCACCAAGGTCGCCCGCCTGCGGGCGCGCGCCAAGGACGACTTCAAGGCGCGCGAGGGCGTCAACCTCACGTTCCTGCCGTTCTTCGTGCAGGCCGCGATCGAGTCCCTCAAGGCGTTCCCGAAGATCAACGGCGTGCTCGAGGGCAACCAGATCACGTACCACGGCCAGGAGAACGTGGCGATCGCCGTCGACACCGAGCGCGGCCTGCTCACGCCGGTGATCCGCGACGCGGGCGACCTCAACCTCGCCGGCATCGCGCGCAAGATCGCCGACCTCGCCGCACGCACCCGTGCCAACAAGGTCACGCCGGACGAGCTGTCGGGCGCGACCTTCACGGTGACGAACACGGGTTCCGGCGGTGCGCTGATCGACACCCCGATCGTGCCGACCGGCACGTCGGCGATCCTCGGCACCGGCGCGATCGTCAAGCGGCCCGTCGTCGTCAAGGACGCGGACGGCGAGGAGGTCATCGCGATCCGGTCGATGTGCTACCTCTGCCTGTCGTACGACCACCGCCTGGTCGACGGCGCGGACGCGTCGCGGTACCTGTCCGCGGTCAAGGCCCGCATCGAGGAGGGCGCGTTCGAGGCCGAGGTCGGCCTCTGACGCTCGTCGCCTGACGACGGCCCGGGTCCCCTGCGGACCCGGGCCGTCGTCGTCTCCCGCGCAGCGCCGTCCGGTGAGGAGCGGGCCCGCCCGGGCCTCGTCCGGCCGGGTGCGGCACCTGCGCCTAGGGTGACCGGCATGGACGTGGTCGTCGCGGGTGCCAGCGGGTTCATCGGGAGCGCGCTGGTGCCGGCGCTGCGGGCCGAGGGGCACCGCGTGCGCGTGCTCGTCCGTCGGGACGCGGGCGGACCCGACGAGATCCCGTGGGACCCGTCGGCCGGACGGCTCGACCCGCACGACCTCGCCGGCACCGACGCCGTGATCGACCTCGCGGGCGTCAACGCGGGGTCCCGGCCCCTCACCCCCGCACGCAAGCGCGCCGTCGTGCAGTCGCGCACGGACACCGCCGGGCTGCTCGCCCGCACGCTCGCCGCGCACGACGACGGTCCGCGGGTGCTGCTGCAGGCGTCCGGGATCGGCGCCTACGGCGACCGGGGCGACACCGTGCTCGACGAGCACGAGCCGCTCGGGACGACGTTCTTCGCGGGCGTCGTCCGGCAGTGGGAGGCGGCGACCGCACCCGCGCAGGAGGCCGGGGTGCGCGTCGTGCTGCTGCGCACGGGCATCGTCCTCGCACCGCACGGTGGCGCGCTCGGCAGGCTCCTGCCGCTCGTGCGGCTCGGCGTCGGCGGGCGGCTCGGCTCCGGGCGGCAGTTCTGGCCGTGGATCACGCTCGTCGACGAGGTCCGGGCGATCGCGCACCTGCTGACGACCGACGTGCACGGGCCCGTCAACCTCGTCGCGGCGGCCGACCGGAACGTCGACGTCGTGAAGGCGCTCGCGGCCGCGGTGCACCGTCCCGCGGTCGTCCCCGTCCCCGCGTGGGCGTTGCGGCTCGCGCTGCAGGACTTCTCGTCCGAGGTGCTCGGGTCCATCCGCGCCGAACCCGCGGCGCTCACCGCGAGCGGGTTCCGCCCGGTGCACGCCGACCTGACGTCCGCGGCGGCCTGGGTCGCCGCCGGCTGACGCCTCACGCGTCCGCGACGTCCCATACGCGCCACCCGTCTGCGGTCCAGCGCAGCGTCAGCACGACGGTCCGCGCCGACGCCGCCGGCACCGCCGTGGACACGCCGGACGCGTCGACGCGCGTGTAGCCCGACATCGCGGACGTGACCCGCACCGCCGCCTCCGCGCCGGGGGTGGGCTCGCCGGCGGTGTCACCGCCGACGACGGTCGCCTCCTGCACGTCGACCGCGAGCCCCTCGACCCGGTCCCCCGCGAGAGCTTTGACGAGCCGCAGGTCGGCACGGTGCGCGGGCCCGTCGGGGACCTCGACGTCGACGAGCCGCCCCGCGTCGCCGGCGGCGACGTGCTGGGCGCGGAGCCGCGTGAGGTCG
>NZ_JAAXOY010000602.1 GCF_012396155.1 Cellulomonas septica
CAGGGCGACGGGCTCGCCGGGCTCCGGCGTCGCGCGCGTCGTCAGGGTGCGCGTGCCGCCGTCGAGCAGGGCGACCGTCACGAGCGCGTCGCCCTGCACGACGACGAGGCCGTCGCGCCAGGCGGTCGGGGAGGCGGCGGCGACGACCTCCTGGATGGGCAGGACGTCGACGCGGGTGGTGGGCTGAGGCACGGGAGGCTCCGGGGTGTCCGGTGGGGCGGTGTCGGGTGCCGCTCCGCGCTCACGGGCGTGCGGCCCGGGCGGGGGAGCGGCGATGCGTGCGGTCGACGCGTGGGTCCGCACCCTCGGACCAGGCAGGGCACCTGCGGGGACGTCGCGGACCGGCTGACTACGAGGTCGTCAGCGGCACATTCGACACAGACACCGGATCGTCGGCAGCACGTCGGAGGCGCCCGCGGCACGCGGGTTCTCGGACAGGGGCCGGACGACGGACATGGTTCGAGTGTGAGAACGCCGTCCGCATGCTGTCAAGGATGGTCGGATGGCGGATGCCGGCGTCGTGCGGGTCCCGCAGGGGCGCGTCGTCGGGGCGGCGAGCGTCCTGTGCGGGGGAGGGTGGCGGCTACCGCTTCGCCAGCTTCTTGCCGAACGCCGCCTTGACCTGCGCCTCGACCCGGAACGCGTCGGCCTCGCCCTCGAGGCCCTGGTACGCGGCGAGGACCGCGTCGCGGAGCTTGCCGGCCTGCGTCCGGACGGCGGACGTGTCCGACGCCACAGGCCGTCTCGCCCGGGTGACCTTCGTCCAGGCCGCGGACAGCCGGGCGATCGCGGTGTCGATCGCCTGCAGCCGCTCGCGCAGCGTCTTCTCGGTGGTCGTCGGGCGCTTTGCGGCCGCCATCGCCGTGAGCTTCGGCCGGAGCACGTCGGTCTGCCACGTGGTGAAGACGGCGACGTGCGGGGCGCCGTCGGCGAGCACGGAACTGGGCTGGGCGAGCGCGTCGAGGCCGGTGAACGCGTCGGAGCGCTGCATGAGCAGGGTGAGCAGCTCCTTGTGCTTGCCGTACATGACGTCGAACATGCGCTCGGCGTGCGCCACCTGGTCGGCGTCCAGGGGCTTCGCGTAGGTCGTGGCCCGGACCGCCTCGACGACCGCCACCGGGATCTTCGTCGTCGCGTGGATCTGGGCCGGGGTCTGCTTCTGGGCGAGCAGCGAGCGGAGGACGACGACGTCCTGGTCGGCGTGCCGCGACTCGTGGTAGAGCGTGCCGACGACCTCCGTGACCTCCTGCGGGTCCAGGTCGCCGAGCACGCGCGGGGGTGTGTCGCCGGCGGTGAAGCTCGCGGTGTTGATCTTGACCTTCCAGATCTCCGAGTCGAACGAGCCGGCCGCCCCCGCGTCCGTCACGAGGGTCCAGGCGAACAGCGGCACGCCCGCGGCCTTGAGCTCGCCCGCGATCGTCGTCATGACCGCCACCACTCCCGCGCTCCGCGCCGACGGCCGCCGCCCCGACGAGCTGCGCCCCGTCACGCTCACCCGCCGCTTCCTCGACGCGGGGGAGGGCAGCGTCCTCGTCGAGTTCGGCGGGACCAAGGTGCTGTGCGTGGCGTCGTTCACGGAGGGTGTGCCGCGCTGGCGCAAGGGCTCGGGCGAGGGCTGGGTCACCGCCGAGTACGCGATGCTGCCGCGCGCCACCACGACTCGGTCGGACCGCGAGTCGGTCAAGGGGCGCGTCGGGGGCCGCACGCAGGAGATCTCGCGCCTCATCGGCCGCTCGCTGCGCGCCGTCGTCGACGTGTCCGCGCTCGGCGAGAACACGATCGTCCTCGACTGCGACGTGCTGCAGGCCGACGGCGGGACGCGCACCGCGGCCATCACGGGCGCCTACGTCGCGCTGGCCGACGCGGTCGCGTGGGCGACGCAGCAGCGCATCGTCAAGCCCGGCCGCACGGTGCTGCGCGACTCGGTCGCCGCGGTGTCCGTCGGCATCGTCGACGGCGTCCCGGTGCTCGACCTGCCGTACGTCGAGGACGTCCGCGCCGAGACCGACATGAACGTCGTCGTCACCGGCTCGGGTGCGTTCGTCGAGGTGCAGGGCACCGCTGAGCACGCCCCGTTCGACCGGCGCGAGCTCGACGCGCTGCTCGACCTCGCGGTCGCCGGCGGCGCGCAGCTCACCACGCTGCAGCGCGCGGCTCTCGCGTCCGCGCCCGGCGACGGCTCGGCGACGCGTCTCGTCGCGGGC
>NZ_JAAXOY010000603.1 GCF_012396155.1 Cellulomonas septica
CCTGTCGGTGCGGGCTCCGGGGCGGTCGGTGCGGGCGCGGGCCCGGTCGGTGCGGGCTCCGGCGCAGGGACGCGGGTCCGCCGCCGTGCGACCGCCCGCCCGGCGCGCTGCGAGAGCCGGTGCGACGGGCGTTCCACGACGACGTAGAACAGTGCCGCGCACGCGAGCGACACGGGGACCGCGACGGCGACCGTCAGCCCGGCACCGACGGTCGCGGTCCACGCGATCGCGACGGCCGTCACCACGGGCTCCTGCACGAGGTAGAGGCTGAACGACCGCGTCCCGAGCCACTGCACGGGCGGGGACTCGAGGACGCGGCGGAGGGCGGACCCGTGCCATGCGCAGAACACCGCGAGCGTCGCCCCCGCGACCCCGGTCGTGTGCCCCACCGCGGCGACGAGCTCGTTCGGCGTCGCGACGAGGAAGATCAGCCAGTAGGCGCTCACGGCGACCACGACACCCGCGTACGTGAGCGTCCACCCGCGTGGGCGCGCGTCGAGCGCGGCCGCGAGCCGGTGGAGACGGTCCCGCTCGAACGCCATGACGACCCCGAGCCCGAACACGGGCAGGTACCGCAGGGGGCCGAGCGAGTTCACGACCCAGCCCACCCCGACCAGGGCGAGCAGGAGGACCGCGACCACGGGCAGCCACCGGCGCAGCAGGCGGGCGACCAGCAGGTACACCGGCAGGAGCAGCGAGAACCAGACCTCCCACTGGAGCGTCCAGAGCGACCCGTTGAGCGCGTCGACGCCGCCCAGCAGGAGCGCGTCGCGCGGCACCCCGGACGGCGACCACGACTCGCGGTGCTGCAGCCACGTCGACCCGACGCCCTGGTGCCGGTCCACGAGGACGGCCGTCACCCACGCGAACGCGAGCGAGCCCCACACGGGCAGGTAGAGGCGCAGGAGCCGGCGCACGTAGTAGACGTCCCACCGGGCGGGGGCGCCCGACGCGGCGGGGAGGGCGAGCACGAGCCCGGACAGGACGAAGAACACGAAGACGGCGCTGGTCCCGTCCCACAGCAGGTGCAGTGGCGTCGCCGTGAGGAACCACTGCCACGTCCACGGGTCGAACCGCACGGGGTCCTTGAGGTACGGCCCGAGGAGGACGGCGGACGTCAGGAGGCTGTGGTGGACGACCACGACCAGGGCCGCGACGCCGCGCAGCCCGTCGAGGGACGCGAGGCGCCGCGAGTCCGGGCGGGTCGGTCCGACGGGCGTGTGCGTCACGCCAGACGACGCTAGACGAATGTCCGGGTGGTGTGTCCGGATCGTCCGGATATCACCCGGTCGACGCGAGCGTGCGGCAGACGTCGAGCAGCCGCGCGCGCAGCGCGTTGCCCTCGGCCGCGTGCTCGCGCTGGCGCCGGACGTACTCGGCCTTGCCGTCGACCGTCTCGATCGCGACCGGCGGCAGCCCGTAGGGCGTCACGTCGTACGGCGAGGCCTGCATGTCGAGCGTGCGGATGCGCCGCGCGAGCGCGAAGCAGTCGAGCAGGAGCGCCCCGGGCACGGCGGGTCCGAGCTTGAGCGCCCACTTGTAGACGTCCATGCCGGCGTGCAGGCAGCCCGGCTGCTCGAGCGCCACCTGCTCCGCGCGCGTCGGCTGCAGGACGTTGCGTGCGACGGCCTCGGGCGTGAAGAAGCGGAACGCGTCGAAGTGCGAGCAGCGGATCCGGTGCGACTCGACGACCGCGTCGGTCCCCGCGCCGCCGAGCCGCAGCGGCAGCGGGTGGCGGTGCGCGTCGTCCCCCTCGCGGTAGACCATCGCCCACTCGTGCAGCCCGAAGCAGCCGGTGAACGCGGGCCGGTCGAGCGTGGCGGACAGCAGCCCGGTGACGAACCGCACGGTGTCGCCGCGGTCGGCGAGGAACGCGTCGACGTCGAGCGAGACCGTGCCGTCGTCGGCGACCGCGTACCAGCGCCACTGCGCGTGCGGTGCGGGGACGTCGTCCGCGGGCGCGAGCCCGGCACCGGGTCCGGGGTGCCACCGGCGCAGCGTCGCGGGCTTGGTCGGGTAGTACTCGAACAGGAAGTCCTCGATCGCGTGCCGCTCGCCGCGCGCGCGCCGCTCGCGAGGCCCGGCCGTGAACGCGAGCAGCGCCCCGCCGAGCAGGAAGATCACCGAGGCGACGTCGGCGACGGTGTCCCACCAG
>NZ_JAAXOY010000604.1 GCF_012396155.1 Cellulomonas septica
TGTCCTCGTCGCCGACCACCGCGACGACCGGGCCGGTGAAGGCGCGCAGGACGTCGGTGCGGTCGGGGCGTGCGGCCATCGCGCGCTGCGACCACGCGACGCCGGCGGGCGGCTGGTCCTCGATCCAGGCGGCGAGCTGGTCGACGAGCTCGGGGCGGGCGGCACGGCTGGACTCCCCCAGCAGGCCGCTCGACATGGGACGGACGGGTTCGACGGTGCCGCCGTCCTCCGCGGCGGCGGCGATCCGCAGCCGGTTCGCGCGGGCCTCCTCGGTGTCCGCGGTCGACTTGGTGTCGACGAGCCCCAGACCGGCGACCAGGTCGGGGTGGCGCTCGAGGAGCGCGAGCGCGACGTACCCGCCCATCGACAGCCCGACGACGACGGCCCGGTCGTGGCCGGCGGCGCGCAGGTCGGCGGCGACGAGGTCCGCAGACGCGTCGAGCGACGGCTCGGGCAGTGCGTCGGCGGAACCGGGCGTGCCGGGGAGGTCGACGGCGAGGACGGTCCGGTCCCCGGGCAGCGCCTCGGCGACGGCGTCCCACATGCGGTGGTCGAGCGGGAAGCCGTGCAGCAGCACGACCGGGAGGGTGCCGGACCCGTCGGGGCCGGCGGTGCGGTACGTGTGCAGCGTCATGCGTCCTCCTCGCCGACCGCGAGCGCGGCCGGGTTCTCGGCGGTGGTGCTCGGGCCGTCCCAGGTGGTCGGCAGCGAGGGGTGGCCGGGCAGGACGTGCGCGACGACCTCGTCGAGCACGCGCCGGACGGCGGCCTCCCCCACCCACAGGTGCTTGGCGCCGTCGACGCCGACGACCTCGGCCTGCGGGACGCGCGCGAACCGGCGTCGGGCGTCGTCGGGCCGCAGGTAGTCGTCGTGCTCGGGGACGAGGACGACGAGCGGCTTGCCGAACGCGGCCCACGCGTCGAGGTCGGCGTCGGTCGCGCGGTGCAGGGGCGGCGACAGGAGGATCGCGCCCTCGATCGACGGGTCGCGTCCGTGCATGAGGGCGAGCTCGGTGCCGAACGACCAGCCGACGAGCCAGCGGCGCGGCAGGTCGTGGAACTCGGCGAACTCGATCGCGGCGTGCACGTCGAACTGCTCGCCGACGCCGCCGTCGAACGCGCCGTCGCTCGTGCCACGTGGGCTCGACGTGCCGCGCGTGTTGAAGCGGAGCACGGCGAGGTCGGCGAGCGCGGGCAGGCGCCACGCGGCCTTGCGGTAGACGTGCGAGTCCATGTAGCCGCCGTGCGTGGGCAGCGGGTGGAGCGTCACGAGCGTCGCCGCGGGGGTGGCCGGTCCGCCGTCGGGGCCGAGCGGGCGGGCGAGCTCGCCGACGAGGGTGAGGCCGTCGGCGGTGTGCAGCTCGACGTCCTCGCGGTGCGCGGGCAGGACGGTGAGGGAGCGGATCGGGGTCGCGGGCGACGTGTGCGTGCTCATCGGGCACGAGCCTAGGACGGCGCCGACGACCTCGCGGTCCGGGGGTCGCGGTCGGGCCGCCCTGCGGACACCGCGGCGACGGCGTGCTCGAGCAGGACGGCGACGCCGTCGTCGGCGTTGGACGGGAGCCGGTGGTCGGCGACCTCGAGCACCGCCGGGTAGGCGTTGGCGACCGCGAACGACGTGCCCGCCCACGCGAGCATCGGCAGGTCGTTCGGCGCGTCGCCGACGGCCCACACGGCGCGCTGGTCGATCCCCTGCGTCGCGGCCCACCGCGCGAGTCCCGCGGCCTTGGTGACGCCCGGCCCGCTGATCTCGCCCAGCCCGTGGGCGCCGGAGTCGGCGACGACGGCGAGGTCCCCGACGACGTCGACGAGCGCGTCGACGAACGCGGCGCCGTCGCTGGGCTCGGCGGACGTCCGCACGAGCAGCTTGAGCGTGGGCCCGGTGAGCAGGTCCTCGATGCGGTCGGCGGACCGCGCGTCGGGCGGGACCGGGTGGTCGCTCGCGTAGCCGAGCTCGTGCGCGAAGCCGTCGGCCCCCTCGACGGCGAGGTGCACGCGGTCGGCCCCCCAGCGCTCGCGCAGCCGCGCGACGACCGCCCCGACGACGTCTGCGGGCATGCCGTGCTGCTCGAGCACCTGGAGCGTCCCGACGTCGACGACGGACGCGCCGTTGGCGCACAGCGCGACGCCGTGCCCGGCGACGTGCGCCT
>NZ_JAAXOY010000605.1 GCF_012396155.1 Cellulomonas septica
CTCCCCGGTCGCCGCCCACGCGGCCGACGACGCGGGCGACGGCTCGCCCAGCACGCCGAGCGCCCGGCCGGGCACGGCGGCGATCGCGAGGACGGGCGGCTGGTGCCAGACGACCCGCGGGGTCGGGACAGGTGCGAGCGCCATCGCCCGCACCTCGACGGCGGTCCGCGTCGGGTGCGCGTCGACCTTGAGGAACAGGTCGCCGACGCGCAGCGTCGTGCGCTGCCGGTGCGCGACCACGATCTCGATCTCGTCCATCACCCGCCATCCTGGCGACCGACCGTCGCGGGCGTCGCGCGAAAACCGGAGTCCCCGCGCGACGCCCGCCCGACGCGCGCTACGCGGTGCGGTCCTGCCGCGCGAGCCACGCGAGGAGCAGCGCGGTCGTCTCGGCCGGCCGCTCCTGCTGGATCCAGTGGCCGGTGTCGAGCGTGACGACCTCCACCTGCGGCACGAACGTCGTGAGGCGAGGTGCTGGCGCGATCGTGTCCCGGGCCCCGTAGACCATGAGCGCCGGCTGCCGGACGACGGGGTCGACGTCGGCGAGCAGGTGCCAGTTGCGGTCGAGGTTGCGGTACCAGCTGACGCTGCCCGTGAACCCCGTGCGCTCGAAGGACCGCACGAAGACGGCGAGGTCGTCGTCGCTCAGGAGGGGTGCGCCGGGCGGTGCGTCCGCGCGGGCGAGGTCGACGAGGGCCATGCCCGGCCCGGGCGGTGCCGGCGGCACGTCCGTCCGGAAGAGGTTGCCGAGGAAGCGCGCCGGGTCCTCGTCGAAGACCGCGTCCGCGACGCCCGGGCGACGGTTGAAGTGGACGAAGTAGAAGTCGTCGCCGAGCACCTCCGCCATGACCTCGACCCACGGCCGCTCGCCGCGCTCCTGGTACGGCAGGCTCAGCGCGACGACGCCGTTGAGGCGCTCGGGATGCAGCAGCGCGAGGCCCCACACCACGAACGCGCCCCAGTCGTGGCCCACGAACGTCGCGTCGTCGTGGCCGTAGTGGTCGAGGAGCGCGACGAGGTCGCCCGTGAGGTGCGTCAGGTCGTAGTCGGTGACCTCGGTCGGGCACGACGACCGGCCGTAGCCGCGCTGGTTCGGGACGATCACGTGGTAGCCCGCCGCCGCGAGGGCCGGGACCTGGTGCCGCCACGACCAGGCGTGCTCGGGCCAGCCGTGGCAGAGGACGACGGCGCGCCCTCCGCGCGGGCCGGCCTCGAACACCTCGAGCTCGACGCCGTCGACGGCGACGAGCGTGGGCTCGGGGAAGTCGGTCGGGACGGTCGGTGCACCTGTCTGTGTGGTCATGGGCGTCATGCTGACCGGCAGAACCGGCCATCTCGTGACCGGTTTCCCTGGCAGTCTCACGACGTGCGCGCCGACCGTCTGATGGCCCTCCTCCTGCTGCTGCAGCGCCGCGAGCACGTGACGGCGGCGGAGGTCGCGCGCGAGCTCGAGGTGTCCGAGCGCACCGCGCGCCGCGACCTCGACGCGCTCGGCACGGCCGGCGTCCCCGTGTACTCGGTGCAGGGCCGCGGCGGTGGCTGGCGTCTGGTCGGCGGGGCTCGCACCGACCTCACGGGCCTGACGGCGGCCGAGGTCCGTGCACTGTTCCTCGTCGCCGGCCCGGCCTCGGCCGCGACGCCCGCCGTGCGGAGCGCGCTGCGCAAGCTCGTCCGCGCGCTCCCCGAGCCGTTCCGCGACCAGGCCGAGGCTGCGTCGTCGTCCGTGGTGGTGGACCCGCGCGGGTGGGGGTCGGGGCACGTCGAGCACCGCACCCCCCACCACCTCGACGCGGTGCAGGACGCCGTGGTCCGCGGCGTGCAGGTGCGGCTCGGCTACGTCGACGCGGTGGGCGCCGCGAGCACGCGGACCGTCCACCCGCTCGGCGTCGTCGCGCAGGGCGCGTCCTGGTACCTGGTCGGCGACACCGCCGCCGGGCGGCGCACGTTCCGGGTCGACCGGGTGTCGGCGGTCGAGCCGACCGACGACCCCGTGCAGCGGCCCGCAGACTTCGACCTGGCCACCGCGTGGCGCGCGATCGCCGACGACGTGGACCGCCGGCGCACGCCGCTCGCGGTACGGGCGCTGTGCACGCCCGACGGTCTCGACGTGCTGCGGATCGGGTTCGGCGGCCGCCTCGACGTGGGCCCGGCCGTGGCCGACGGGCGCGTCGAGGTCGTGGTCCGCGGTCG